>CAZURD010000039.1:0-16369 GCA_964623445.1 uncultured Prevotella sp.
CCTGCGGCCTGCGTCACCTTAATTATTATGGCTCTATCGACGGTCTGTCAGGCATTCCGAGCGATTCTTGTGAGGAAGCAGGCGATGAGTTTAAATAAAGTCCTTTCTCGGCGTGACAACAACCTAATGACCGATTGGGGTAAAGAACGCCCCGCAACGGAGCATTAAATGGGACGCAACGAGGCATTAATTGCCGCCCATTTAATGCCTCGTTGCACTCCAATTAATGCCCCATTTTTTATGCCTAAACAGTTAGTGAGCTAACCGTATAGCAATGTTTTAAACGCATCTACAATATGCCCACAGGCAGAATCGAACAATCTCTATGCCAATTCCGGCAACGAATGCAAAGTTTGTACTTTCATTTTGCCGTGTCCAGCCTTTGCATTGCAAAAATAATTCTGTAAATTTGTGGCATAGATTTTAAAACGTACTGCCAATGTAACATTACAGACAACAGACATACAGATGAAGAAGCGTTAGCTTTTTTCTTGCTTTCTGAAAATTGGGGAATTGGACGAAGCACACAAGAGTAAAAGTTGATGCTCACGCCTATGGCGTGGGCTTTTACTCGTATATGTGTGCAAGGTTATCCCCAATACCGACAGAAAGCGTAGACGAAGTTATTAGTCCACGCTTTTTTATTGTCTAAATTTCCGGCTTTTGGACTGCAACAACTTTCACTTTAACATAAAACATAGGACAAATGAAAACACTAAGATTTTTCGGAATGGCCTTTTTGGCCGTAGCTTTGAGCGTTAACTTTTCCGCCTGTTCAGATGATGACGAAGATGGTGGCAGTAGCAACAACAGTGGAAAGAAGCTGTCAACCATAGTTAACGGAAACACTTTCCAGTATCTGCTTTACGACAACCAAGGTCGGTTGACACAGGCGGTAACAAACATGCTAAGTGGTTACAACTTTGAGTATAAAAAAGACAGCATCATTTGTACGAACGAGAATGGATTGCCTTCCAACGTGTATCTGCTCAATTCCGATGGTAATATCATAGCGTCTGTTAGCTACGGTTATAGTTGGAGTCAATCTACGGGATATCAGTTGATTCAATCTTCTATATCAACATCAACATATACGTATGATGCAAACAAACAACTTACCAAGATTATCGAAAGAGCCTCCGACGGTACCTATACAACAGAGCTAACGTGGTCGGATGGCTGCATTGTACAGGTGGTAACCTATACTACTACCTATAGTACTACCTATACTTATACCTATAACTCGACACCTTCCTCCCGTGGTATCACGTATTATAAGGGATACGTCATGTATGTGCTAGGTTACCCTGAACTGTGGTTGGCCAATGCCGGATATTTCGGAAAGCTGCCTGCGTACTTAATCTCCGAGATTCATACCGTTAGTGGGTCTGGTTATGAGGAGATTCACGAAATAATAACGTATGAGTATGACGACGATGGTTATGTTTCCAAATTGACTAACTCCTGGGATGGTAGTTTAACTCTCTCGTGGGAATAAAATGGCAGGGAAAGCCGTACATAAAGGCGGCACTTGTGCAAGACAAGCACGAGTGCCGCTTCTTTTTGTCTATCCAATTCTTACTTCTAATACTTTTCGACAGTTGGCGGAATTATAGTCAAATGCAAAAGATCGTTTCTCACGGAAATTCTGTATATTTGCACTTGATAAAACATGAAAGGCTCAATGAACGACAAGGTAACATATTGGATAGAAATGTCAGACTATGATTTTGACACGGCAAAAGCCATGCTTGAAACCAAGCGTTATCTTTATGTGGCTTTCATGTGCCACCAAACCATAGAAAAGATACTGAAAGCATATTGGAGCAATGTGCTGGAAGAACCACCTTTGAAGATTCACAGTTTATCAAGACTTGCCGAAAAAAGTGGTTTGGATAAAAGATATGTCAGAGGAACAAACAGACTTCATTGACGAACTTGAACCTCTGAACATAGAAGCACGTTACCCCTCGTACAAAGAGCGGTTGATGAAAAGCCTGACTGCTGACCGCTGCAAAGAACTGATTGAACAGACTGACAAACTAAGAACATGGATAAAGAGCAAGCTATAAAATTGGCACAACGCTATAAGGCGGCAGTTGCAGAACGGTTGCCATTAAAGGCTCTTTACCTCTATGGCTCATACAGCAAAGGCAACCATACGGAGGACAGCGACATTGACATTGCTGTCATCGTGGAGCGCATGAGCGACAATTATTTTGAGGACACCCCTTTGTTGTGGAAGCTGAAACGTAAGATAAGCAATCTTATAGAGCCTGTCCTGCTTACAGAAGACACAAGCAATCCTCTATACGCAGACATCCTAAAAACAGGAATATTGATTTAATTGGATATGGGAAACCTTTCCCTTAGGGAAACCATATTCACAAGAGACAATCCTACATTCTTTCAGAAACAAATCCCCATCCCCATACATCTATGAAAACAACGTTAAGTATTAGTTTGGCAATTCTTGCCATAAGTCTTGCCTCGTGTACAAACAAACAGCAGCAAAAAATTACCCAAGTACCACCGTTCCCTTATGAATCTTATCTTGCACAGATCGATGAAGACCAATGGTCTCCGATAATTGGCGACGATGGAGCCGGATTTAATGCAATAAGCCATAAGATCCGTTATCCGGAGATACCCGACACTATTAGCCTTAGCCCTTTTGCAGACAGTTTGCTACTCATGTACAACACGTGCTTGGCGTTTAACACAATGGCATACGATGTCAGCACGGCTGAACGGTATATGGAAGAAGATGACACTCTGCGTATCAATCATGCTAATGCCCTTGACTCAATAAACCTGTCTGGGATAAGAGACAAGGAAATTCGTAATGCTCTTATGGCTTGCAGTAAGAAAGCAGCCAACTATATAAAAAGCGGCAAGATGCCAAATGAGCAGGACTTCACAGGAGTCGGTGCGTTCTATGATGTGTATAACAAATTCTGTGATCCGCTTTTTGAAGCCCATCTATCTGAAGCTGAATTTGATCCATCGACCGTCCTTGAAAATTACAATGAGATACATCAGAAGGCTATAACAGACACGCTCTGGTATTGGCAGGAGCTGTTGAAAAGAGTATGCGGTGAAGTTGACTTTCAGAAGAAGTGTGTTTTAGCTCGTGAATTTGCATACGCCAATTTAAAAAATCCGGCACGGGATGACAAGGAGCTAATTGCAGTTATAGACCCGATTCTGCGTTCTAACAATTATTCTCCGCTGTTAGGTGAATTGTGGCTGATTTGGCGGACTGCCTTACAGGCACATATATTTGGAGGCATGAGTAACGATGCCGCTATGTATAATCTATTCTATAACGACATGAGGAATCGTGTTGCGCTACAATATATCACTCATCTAAATGCGCATCCATCAGACGAAGTGGCGTTCATGAATTTTTTTGAACTCGCATCAACGTACAATATAACTCGCAATAGCGGCGCTTTGTTTGGCAACAATTCTATGTTGGATGAGATGACAATATATATGGAAATATGGAAAAATGAATAATTAAATCAAAATCGGTCGTTAGGCTTCAGACCGATTTGGATTAAGACACATATTGCTGTCATATTTCCCTATACAGGCTTTTGATGTAGTCGCGCTGCCAATCGTCGGGATGGAGCTTCTGTCCGTCGTATTCCATTATGTCGACATCGATGCTCACCACTCCCTTAGCCTTGTCCTCGGCAGTGCGCCCGCACTGCCGCTCCACACGCTTGGCGAGCAAGACCAACTCGCCAAGCGTGAGGCTGGTGGCAGCCCTCAACATGCAATTGAGAAACGGGCCGGACACCATGCCGACAGGCTCCGTCCACACGAGCCGCGAACGAGCCGTGACGCATATCACGCGCCCGAGCTGCTCCAAGGCCGACATCATGTTGGCCTCGCTGTCGGAATTTGTGCCCAAGGCCATCACTACAGTGTGGCTGTCGCCCGAACTACTTGATAAGCTCATTGTCGACAAAATTGCTGAATCTTTCGGCATAGCCATTGAACACGTTGATGTCTACATCACCATGTATTCCCGTCACGTGCCCGTCATGGCACATCTGCCAGAAAAGCAGTTTCACGTCAGGCCTGTATTCGCCGTACCGCGCTATCCACACATTGTAGTCGCGCTTTATATCGGGCGCAAGGACGAGATACTTGTTCACGAAACGCTGGTTGACATATAGTATCGGCCTAACACCTGTGTGCCGCCTCACGATGTTCATCCACGTGCGTATGCGCCGAAAGAGTTCCTCAGCCCCTCCGATGGCGGCAATCTGCGCATCCGTCGGCTCCACATCGAGCACGGGAGGCAGGTCGCCGCTGCGGAAATGAGAATGCTTTATGAAGAAGCGCGCCTGTTCGGCTGCCGTGGAGCGCACTGAGAAGAAATGGTATGCCCCGCAAAGCAGCCCATGCCTGCGGGCTGCGGCATAGTCGGAGGCGTAATAACGGTTACGCACCGTTGTGCCCTCCGTAGACTTGATATAGACAAACGACACGGGGTAATCGACAGCCCCTCCCAATTGCTTCCTGCTGTGCCGCCCGAGATAGGTTATCCTAAGCCTGTCCCACTGTATTGGATAGTATTTCTTCCCGTGTCCGTGCTGGTAGCGCGATATGTCGATGCCATAGATTCTCTCCGACGTATAATTCATCCGCTCCCCCTTGTAGACATCGCGGATCCACTCCCCCGCCCTAAGCCTCGTGTCGCTGACGGCAAAGCCGAACCCATCGCGGAGGTCGCCACGCCAATGGCCTTCGTAGAAAGAACCGTCAACGCCAGTAAACGTGCCGTGGCCATCGGCTTGCAAGTGGCGGCTGAACATGCCGTGATACATGCCGAGGGAATCGGTGCGCCACCCCGCCACAAGCGTGTCGGCATCCCATACGCCCATCACCACCCGCCCGAGCGTGTCGCGCGAAATGCCAATGCCCTCGCGTGGCATACGAAGCCAGAACCCATTGCGCCACACCCCGCCACGGTTGCCGACAAAGAACTGCGAGGCGCAAAGGCTGTCGCGACGGCGCGTGCAGGCAGTGCGCTCAACAGAAAGGGCTGTCCCGCGCCCGACTGTCTCAAGCACATCGAGCAGCTGTCGCAATGAGTCTATCTCGTGGGCGGTGCGCTCGCTATGCCCTGCAACCATGTCGTAGCCCTCTTCCTGCACTCCATGCACATCAAGATAGTAGGCCATCTCCTCCATCGCCCCCTCGCGATAGAAAATCATTTCCCGCAACCTTGACTTGCTTTTCCTCACCGCACGCCGCAGGACGGCCGCAGGCAATGTATCCGACGAGGCGCAGGCAATGGGAGCGTCAGTAAGTGACGGGGCACAGAAAAAAGTATCGGCATCGATGGACTCGAAATATATCAATGGCTCGCCGTCAGCCAGCAGGGCGTTGGCTGAGCGGGTCTCCACCTGCGGAGGCAGTTCAAACCACGGCAGGAAATAACGGAAATGCCACGCCACAAAGGACAGCGCACCGACGACGATGGCCGCAATGATGGCCACGAGCAACTTCTTGCGAATGACAACGTAGTCTTTCATAATATTGACAGGCTGATGGGGTATGCAATGACGGGATGGGATGGGACGCGACCGGCTCTGATGCCGCATCGGGCAATTTGCCAACGAATGCGCCGCAGGCTCACAGATGAATTAAACCGAAATCGGTCATTGGGCCGTTATTACGCCGAGAAAGACCTTATCTTTAAACTCTTCGCCTGCTTCTGCGTTCCTACCGCATCTTTTTCTCGCCTCGGCATAGCCCGCTACGCTTTCGGCGAGGACGGAAGCCAATCTGCATGGCATGACCGCAGAATCAGTATGAAGCCTAACGACCGATTGGGGTTAATCGAAAAAGAATAGCCCTCGGCCTTGGCACTCACCGCACCGCCAAAAAGCTATTCTTCCTGAATTTCCGTCTCTACTTTAATCTTTTAGGAATTTATGGACAGCAAGAACTCCTCATTGTTGCGAGACTGCACAAGTCTGTCGCGCACAGTGTTCATGGCCTCAATGGGATTCATGTCGCTTATGAACTTCCTCACGGCATACATGCGGTTGAGCGTAGTGGTATCTTGCAGGAGATCGTCGCGACGTGTGCTCGACTGCACGAGGTTCACAGCGGGGAATATGCGCTTGTTGCTCAATGCGCGGTCGAGCTGCAACTCCATGTTGCCTGTGCCCTTGAATTCCTCGAATATCACCTCATCCATCTTTGAGCCGGTGTCGATGAGAGCCGTGGCTATGATGGTAAGCGAACCTCCGTTCTCTATATTGCGCGCCGCTCCGAAGAACCGCTTAGGCTTTTGCAAGGCGTTTGCATCGACACCACCCGTGAGCACCTTGCCGCTGGCGGGGCTTACCGTGTTGTAGGCTCGCGCCAGCCTTGTGATGGAGTCGAGGAATATCACCACATCGTGGCCGCATTCCACCATGCGCTTTGCCTTCTCAAGCACAAGGCCGGCAATCTTCACGTGGCGGTCGGCAGGCTCGTCGAATGTGGAGGCGATAACCTCGGCGTTCACCGTGCGGCTCATGTCCGTCACCTCCTCGGGACGCTCGTCGATGAGGAGCATCATCAAATATACTTCCGGGTGATTGGCGGCAATGGCATTGGCAATGTCTTTCATAAGGATGGTCTTACCCGTCTTGGGCTGTGCCACAATGAGCGCGCGCTGTCCCTTGCCTATGGGCGAGAAGAGGTCGACAATGCGCACACTGGGATTGGTCGTGGCACGGTCGCCGCAAAGATTAAACTTCTCTTCCGGGAACAACGGGGTGAGATGCTCGAAAGCCACGCGGTCGCGCACCTCGGCAGGATCGCGCCCATTGATAGTGACGACATCGCTCATGGCGAAGTATTTCTCACCCTCCTGCGGCGGCCGCACGGTGCAGTCAACCACATCGCCCGTCTTCAGTCCGTAACGCTTTATCTGCTGCGGCGACACGTAGATGTCATCCGGCGATGACAAATAGTTGTAGTCACTGGAACGCAGGAAGCCGTAACCATCGGTGAGTACCTCTATAACGCCGTTACCTGTGATAATGTCGCCAAAATCAAACTCCGGCTGCACATGTGCCTGGGTCATGGGATGGTATTCGGTCTCTCCCTGCATCATCGTGGGACGATCGAACATATCGAGCGTGGGGATGGCTTCCTGGTCTTCAATGGGCAGGTCAGCCAAGATGATGAAGTCTGTCCCGTCGCCCGGATCACCCTCCCAAATGTCGGAACTGGCAGTCGGAGCTGTCTCTGGCACGCGCGTTGCCATTTTCTCCTGCAAACGCTCAATCATGCTGCGGCTGGCCGGCTCTGCGTCATTGCCCGCCACGGCTGCCTCGGGCACGGGTGCGGGAAGCGACGCAGCCTCGGGCACATCGGCAACCGCCTCTGGCTCTGCCACGGGCGTTTCCTGCTCGGTCTCCGGCACAGGCTGCACCTTGCGTGGACGGCCACGGCGGCGCACGGGCGCAACGACTTCCGCCACGTCATCAACGGTTGCGTCGGCTGCATTGTCGGCACTGGCTTCAGCAGACGGCTCGGGCAGCTCGCCAAAAAGAGATGCAGGTGGAACTGGCTTTTGCATTTTGTTTTTAAGGTCGAAGTTCTCGCCTTCCTTCCCATTTACGGTATAAACCTTGCTGGTATCTTTCTTTACTATCCTTGTGCGTTTTCGCTTAGGTGCAGCCGTGGCGGAAGCCGCGCTATCCTCGGCAGCCTTGTCGAGGATAGCGTAGACCACCGTTTCAAGACTGTCATCGGGACTGACGCTCACGCCCATTTGCTCGGCGATGCCCATCAGCTGGGGAATCTCCATTGATTCCAGTTCTTCTTTCGTGTACATATAAATATGAGTAGCTTGATTGCTGTGCTATGGAATGTAGCGGTGGGATGTGTTTCTCGAACGGAAACGCTGTTCTTAAAACAGTTGCAAAGTTAAGGATTTCTTTTCTAACAGCCAAACAAATTGACTGCAAATGCGCTGCTGCCATGAAGATGCGTTGCCATGCAGCATGTGCCAAACGCCTATGGAACAAGCCACAAACGCACGCACTCTGACACTCGCCAAACAAGAGTTTCGCGACATTACCGCGATGCACAGCCATGCGAGGCTATGGCTGTGCGCACGATGCTTCACTCGAAGACTTCCTCTATGTCGTTGCCGTCGATTGATTCGGGCACTTCGGAGCAAGGGTCATAGCCTTGTGGCAGGTCGAAGCGAGCCTCTTCACTGTAACCCAGTTCCGGGTCGGCGTAGACCTTTTTCATATAGAGTGCCCATATCGGCAGAGCCATCGTAGCCCCCTGCCCCATCTGCATACTGTCGAAGTGTATGTCGCGGTCATCGCCGCCGACCCACACGCCGCTGACCAGTTCGGGAGTGATTCCCATGAACCATGCGTCACTGTTGTTGTTGGTCGTGCCGGTCTTGCCGCCAATCTCACCCTTGAAGCCATATCGGAAGCGCAAGCGACCCGCCGTGCCCCCATCGACCACGCCACGCAGCATATAGACCATCTTGTTTGCGCTTTCTTCACTGATGACCTCATTGAGGCGTGGCTGGAAACGAGCCACGACATTGCCCTCGTTGTCCTCTATGCTGGTGACGAGCAATGGCGCACAGCGTATGCCATGATTGACGAATGCCGTATAGGCACTCACCATTTCTGCCACGGAAATGTCACACGGGCCAAGGCACAAAGCCATAGACGGGTGTATGTTGGGGTTGCGCACGCCATATTCATGGAGCAGATCCACGAAATCCTGTGGGTTGAGGCGGCTCATCAGGTAAGCGGAAATCCAGTTGTTCGACTGGGCGAGACCCCATTTGAGCGTGACCATCTCGCCATAACGCCGCTGGCTGGCATTGCGTGGCGTCCACGGCTTGCCTGCCACGATGTAAGTCTGCTGCACGTTGGGTGCCATGTCGCATGGGGAGAAGCCGTTTTCCATTGCCAAAGAATAAAGGAATGGCTTAATGGTCGACCCAACCTGACGCCGCCCGTCCATGCACATGTCATAATTGAAATGAACAAAGTCGAGGCCTCCGACATAAGCCTTGACAGCACCATCCACCGGACTCATGCTCATAAAGCCTGTACGGAGGAAAGACTTGATGTAGCGTATTGAATCGAGCGGTGTCATTATGGTGTCGATTTCACCGTGATAAGTGAACACGGACATCTCCGTAGGCTGTCTGAAAGCCTGCTCTATCTCTGCATCGCTGGCACCGTCGGCCTTCATAATGCGATAACGTTCACTCTGGCGTATCGACCTCCAAAGAATCTGGCTCACCTGCCTATCGGTCAGCTTGCCAGAGAAAGGCGCAGTGGACTTGCCTAGGTTCTCTCGATCGAAAGCAGGCTGGAGAAACTTCACCACATGTTCACGCACGGCCTGCTCTGCGTATTGCTGCATACGCGAGTCAATAGTGGTGTGTATTTTAAGCCCGTCTGTATAGATGTTGTAGTTCTCCCCGTTAGGCTTCTTGTTCTTCATGCACCACCCGCAGAGAGGGTCGGTTTCCCAGTTGACGGAATCTTGATAGAACTTGACAGTGTTCCACGCAGGATAGTCTGATTTCTTCGGCTTCTTCGCCATGATGTAGCGACGGAGATATTCCCGGAAGTACGTGGCGATGCCGTCCTTGTGGTCGGACACGTGGAAATTGAGTTTCAACGGCTCGGCGGAAAGGCTGGCCATCTCTGCATCCGTGATGAATCCAGCCTTACGCATCTGGCCGAGCACGATGTTGCGCCGATCACGGCAGCGTTCCGGATGCCGTACAGGGTTGAAATAGGACGGATTCTTGCAGAGACCTATCAGCGTTGCAGCCTCATTGGTGTCAAGTTCGGATGGTTCTTTTCCAAAGTATGTGTTGGCAGCAGTCTTTATGCCCACAGCATTATGGAGAAAGTCGAAATAATTAAGGTAGAGAGCTATTATTTCGTCCTTGGTATAACACCGTTCAAGTTGCACGGCTATGACCCATTCTATTGGCTTCTGCAACATTCGTTCGGTGACACTGTGTGCCTGCGCGGAATAGAGCTGCTTGGCGAGCTGCTGCGTTATGGTGGAGCCGCCTCCGGCACCCACCTGCCCCATTATGCCGCGCTTTATCACGGCACGACAGAGAGCGTAGAAGTCAATGCCGGAATGGTCGTAAAAGCGAACGTCCTCCGTTGCGATGAGAGCCTTGACAAGAGCCGACGACAACTCGGAAAAGTCAACGCAGACGCGGTTCACCTTGTTGTAGCTCCAAGTGCCCATCACTTTCCCGTCAGCCGAATATACTTGCGTGGCGAAGCTGTCAATTGGGTTCTGGAGGTTTTCCACTGGAGGCACATATCCTATCCTACCCTTGGCGATGGCCGTGAAAGCCAACGCTGCGAGTAGCACTACCAAGACGAGCAGTGTCCAAAGGAAACGAACGAAAATCTTTCTCATTTCAAAAAATGTATGGAATCGTCACAAGGGGAAATATGTCGATCACCGTGCAAAATTAGTTATTTCCCACAACAAACGGAAGAATATTGCGGAAATTTGAACACAGTGCGATGGTTCAATCGAAAATAATGTGTAACTTAGCGGTCGAAAACAAGCAACAAACCTCAACCACTACTGATGGAAAAGCATAACTTCGTCACCATCGCCGGAATAACAAAGGAAAAGATTCTCTACATGGTGGAGATGGCTCGCGAGTTCGAGACCCATCCCAACCGTGGAATTCTCAACGGCAAGGTGGTGGCCACGCTCTTCTTCGAGCCTTCCACACGCACCCGCCTGAGTTTCGAGACGGCGGCTCTTCGGCTCGGCGCAAAGGTCATCGGGTTCGCCGACCCGAAAATCACAAGCGGCACAAAGGGGGAAACCCTCAAGGACACCATTCTCATGGTGGCCAATTACGCTGATGTCATTGTTATGAGACACTATATCGAAGGCGCAGCGCAGTATGCGAGCGAAATATCGCCAGTGCCTATCATCAACGCCGGCGACGGTGCTCACCAGCACCCCTCGCAGTGTATGCTCGACATATATTCCATCTACAAAACGCAGGGCACGCTCGAAAACTTAAACATCTATCTCGTTGGCGACCTGAAGTACGGGCGCACAGTACACTCACTCATTATGGCGATGCGCCACTTCAGTCCCACGTTCCACTTCATTGCGCCGCGAGAACTGGCGATGCCCGAGGAATATAAGATGTATTGCAGAGAGAACGGCATAAGGTTTGAGGAACAAACAGACTTCAACGAAGACACCATTGCAGATGCAGACATTCTTTATATGACGCGCGTACAGAAAGAACGGTTCTCAGACCTAATGGAGTACGAGCGCGTGAAGAACATCTACATCCTGCGAAACGATATGCTCGCCAATGCCAAGCCGAACATGAGGATTCTACACCCACTGCCCCGCGTGAACGAGATTGACTACTCTGTGGACTCCAACCCGCACGCTTACTACATACAGCAGGCCGCCAACGGACTCTTCGCGAGAGAAGCCATATTCTGCGACGTGCTCGGACTGACGCTCGACGAGGTAAGAAACGACAAAACCATAATAAGCTGACAAACAAGAAGCGATGAACAAGGACGAGATGCTCGTGGCCGCCATCAAGAACGGTACTGTCATCGACCACATACCGGCCGACAAGACTTATCAAGTGGCGAGCCTGCTCGAACTCGAACGGACACAGACGCAGGTGACCATCGGATACAACTACCGTTCAAAGAAACTTGGACGCAAAGGCATAATAAAAGTGGAAGACAAGTTCTTCACAGATGAAGAAATATCGCGACTCTCCGTTGTTGCACCAAATATCGTGCTCAACATCATACGCGACTACGAGGTGAGGGAGAAAAAGACCGTGACAACGCCAGACGTGCTGAGAGGCATCGTCAAGTGCAACAACCCCAAGTGCATCACCAACAACGAGCCAATGGATACGCTCTTCCACGTAGTAGACAAAGTTGGCGGCAAGCTGAGATGCCACTACTGCGAGAAAGAACAGACCATCGATCATGTAAAACTGGTCTAAGTGTGTACCAATTGACCAGAAATTCGGCGCAAGCCCGAGTTTTTCTGGAATTTGCTTCACCGTTTAGGGAATAAAACCTATATTTGTGGACAGAAAACTTTGGAGCTTTACTAAAAACAAATCATAAAACAGTAAGAAACATGGCTAAAGTAGTAACATTAGGGGAGATTATGCTCCGCCTGTCGTCCCCCGGACAGAAACGTTTCGTACAAAGCGACGTATTCGATGTAGTTTACGGGGGCGGCGAAGCCAACGTGGCCGTTAGCTGTGCCAACTATGGACACGATGCATATTTCGTATCCAAGCTGCCCAAGCACGAGATTGGACAATGCGCAGTGAACTCGCTCCGCCGTTACGGCGTACACACCGACTTCATCGCCCGCGGCGGCAACCGCGTCGGCATCTACTACTTGGAGACTGGTGCGTCAATGCGTCCATCGAAAGTGATATACGACCGTGCAGGCAGTTCCATTGCCGAGGCCGACCCGTCGGACTTCGACTTCGACAAGATTATGGAGGGTGCCGACTGGTTCCACTGGAGTGGCATCACGCCTGCCATCAGCGACAAGGCAGCCGAACTGACCAAGCTGGCCTGCGAGGCAGCCAAGCGTCACGGCGTAACCGTGTCCGTCGACCTCAACTTCCGCAAGAAGCTCTGGACGTCTGAAAAGGCTCAAAGCATTATGAAGCCCTTGATGAAATATGTTGATGTGTGCATCGGCAACGAGGAAGACGCGCAGCTCTGTCTCGGCTTCAAGCCCGATGCCGACGTGGAGGGTGGCAAGACCGACGCTGAAGGCTACTACGGAATCTTCAAGGGTATGATGGCTGAGTTCGGCTTCAAGTACGTGGTTTCCACACTGCGCGAGTCGCTCTCCGCAACACACAACGGCTGGAAAGCCCTCATCTATAACGGCAAGGATTTCTACCAGAGCAAGCACTACGACATAATGCCCATAATCGACCGTGTGGGTGGCGGTGACTCGTTCTCTGGCGGTCTGATACATGGACTGCTCACCTACCCCGACGACCAAGGCAAGGCTCTGGAATTCGCAGTGGCGGCATCTGCATTGAAGCACACCATCCCCGGAGACTTCAACATTGTGAGCCGCGAGGAGGTGGAAGCTCTCGCAGGTGGCGACGCCAGCGGCCGCGTACAACGCTAAGCGGCAATGCCCAACAATAAGACACGACAAACAAAAACACAATACAACAAAGAAAATGGCAAGGTTTGACAAAATGGCCGTACTGGCCAAGATTGGCCAGACGGGCATGGTTCCTGTGTTCTACCACAAGAATGCCGAAACAGCAAAGATGGTTGTGAAAGCCTGCTACGATGGCGGCGTGCGCGCTTTTGAGTTCACCAATCGTGGTGATTTCGCTCAAGACGTATTCGCAGAAGTTGTGAAGTTCGCTGCCAAGGAGTGCCCCGAGATGGCCATGGGCGTTGGCTCTGTGGTCGATCCCGCGACCGCAGCTCTCTACATTCAGTTGGGCGCATGTTTCGTGGTTGGCCCGCTCTTCAACCCCGAAGTGTCCAAGGTGTGCAACCGCCGCCTCATCCCCTACACCCCTGGATGCGGTAGCGTTTCGGAAATCGGATATGCACAGGAGACAGGCTGTGATCTCTGCAAGGTGTTCCCCGGCGACGTTCTCGGCCCCAACCTTGTAAAAGGATTGCTCGCCCCAATGCCTTGGTCGAAGCTGATGGTCACGGGCGGCGTATCGCCAGACGAGGCCAACCTCGCATCATGGATAAAGGCCGGTGTATTCTGTGTCGGCATGGGTTCGAAGCTCTTCCCGAAAGATGTCGTTGCAGCCGGCAACTGGCAAGCCATTACCGACAAATGTGCAGAGGCTCTTGGCTACATCGCTAAGGCTCGCGCATAAGCTACACTTTAAGAAAGCCTCCATGCGGTGGTTCATCTGCCTGTGGGGGCTTTTTATACTTTCAGCCTGTTCCCATCCTGAAAGGAAGAGCGTGGACAGGCTGAACAACATTTCTTACGACTTCTTATATCAAGACCTTGACTCCGCCGAGGTGTATGCCATGTTGGCATACACCTCGGCGGATGGCTTTCGTGACGGAAAGGCTGAGGCTGCTAACAACATGGCCATCGCGAAGGTTATACGTATGGAGTACGACACGGCACTGTGCCTGACTGCATCCGTGTACGGCCTCACCGACAACCAAGTAGAACTGCTTATGGCCGACGCTCTGCAAATGCACATTTGCCAGCGCAAGTCGCTAAACAAGGAATTCTACGACCACCGGCAGCAAGCCCTGGAACGCATAGGACGCATTGAGGAAGAGCGCGCCGCCCTGCATCCAAGACAACGGCAGCGTCTGGCCTACGCCGAAATGCAATTCGCCGTGGCCAGTTCAGAATATTTCCTTAACGTTGGACTCGACAGCCTCGCCACACAGGCACTGAAAGACATCCAAAGCAACGTGGCAGGCGACTCAAGCCACGCACTCCGCCTCGCCCACCTTTACGCCTTAGCCAAAGCCACTGCCGGTGACGCATCGGCCGATGGCACTCAACAGAGGTTCGAATGGCTGACGGCCTGTTTTCTCCTTGCAAGAGAACACGGCTACACCTATTTCGAGGGAGCGTCTCTCCAAGCCATCGCTGAACTTTTGCTTGACCCCGCCCGCCGCGAAAAGCTCCTCTCCGACAACCCGCAAGGTGCTATGCTCATCAATCCTGATGGATACCTGCCTGAAGACCTTCCCGCAGCGTTGGCTGCCGACGCTCTCTCCATCCTGCAAGGCTACGGTGCTCGCTACGAGACAGCCTGCGCATTGCGCACTCTCGCGTCATGGTGCGTATGGCAGGAGGACTACGATGAAGCCCTCAACTGCCTTGAAACAGCAATGGCAGACACACTCGTCTCACAGTCGCCAAGCCTCATGGCTTCCATCTGCGAACAGATGTGCGTGGCGTATTCCGGACTTGGCGACAAACAGGCGAGCGACTACAACCGCAACATTTATCTCGACCTTCAGGAACTTTCACGACAAGACCGCTACTTCGAGTCGCGGGCACAGATGTATGCCCGTGCTTCAGCCCAGCTCGGCGCGGCTATCGCAGCCGTGATGTGTGCAATCGCACTTCTCCTCACCATGCTGTGGTTCTTCGCCCGCCTTCACCGCCGTCGCAACCCACAGAAAGCCATCGACAGCCTGCTCCAGCCGCTTCGGGAATGGCAGGAGCAAAACGAGCGCAATGAGGCCGTGTTCGAGGAGCAGTGCGAGACCGTTGGCGAACAGTTGGCCGCAGGGCGCGCCGATGTAAGCCAGGGCGAGTGGCGCAACCTCGAAAACCGGGCCAAGGTGTCACTTGCGAGCAGTGTCACACCGCTCATCGGACGTTTGGCTGGCGAACTTGACATGCTCGCTGAACGCGATGAGCGTCCCGACGTGCGACGCGAGCGTTATGATTATGTGGCGGAATTGGCGGCCGAGATAGAGTCACGCTATTCCGTGCTGACGCAATGGATACAGATGCGCCAAGGTCTCCTGACACTGCACATCGAGACTTTCGCCCTCAAGCCTTTGTTCGACATCGTGGCAAAGAGCCGCATTGAGTTCGCCGACAAGGGCATAGAACTGCAAGTGAAACCGACAGACCTATGGGTAAAGGCCGACAAGGCACTGACGCTGTTCATGGTGAACACAATTGCCGAGAACGCCCGCAAATTCACCAATGCCGGCGGAAGCGTGTCCATCGAAGCCGACGATGGCGGCGAGTACGTGGAAATCTCAGTCACCGACACTGGCATCGGCATAGCAGCCGACCGCCTGCCGCACATCTTCGACTACAAAGCCTGCGATGGGCATGGCTTTGGCCTCGTCAACTGCCGTGGCATCATCGACAAGTACCGAACGTCAAGCCACATCTTCAGCGTATGCTCCATCAAGGCCGAGAGCCACGAGGGGCATGGCAGTCGCTTTTCTTTCCGACTGCCCAAGGGCGTGCGACGCGCCTTGGCAATAGCCGCGCTACTCGCCTCCACAATCTGCGGTGCGAATGCACAAAACGCCCTCGACACAGCGCAGGACACTGCTCTGTCTACGGCAAAGGCGTATGCCGACAGCGCGTTCTTCTCCAACGTATCCGGGACGTACTCGCGCACTGTTGCTTTCGCAGATTCTTGCTTGCGCTGTCTCAACGATCACTACCGCAAGGTGCGACCCAACGGCAACGACACACTCACGATACATGGCGACCTCGCACCGACACCCACCGAGGTGATTTGGCTTGCCGACAGCGTGCCCACCAATTACAGCATCATCCTCGACGTGCGCAA
>CAZURD010000039.1:16469-20186 GCA_964623445.1 uncultured Prevotella sp.
TTTGGCTTGCCGACAGCGTGCCCACCAATTACAGCATCATCCTCGACGTGCGCAACGAGAGTGCCGTGGCGGCACTCGCACTGCACGACTGGCGGCTCTACGACTATAACAACAAGGCATACACGCAACTCTACAAGGCCCTGTCTGCCGATCACACCCTCGCCGACCACTGCCGGGCGATGCAACAGTCGCAGGCCAACAAAACCATCGCCATCGTGCTGCTTGTCATAATCCTCATAGCCATACTGCCCGCCTACTATATGCTCTACTACCGCCACCGCATCTACTTCCGCTTCTGTGTCGACCGCGTGAAAGCCGTCAATGCCGTGCTTCTCTCCGACGATGCCCCGGAGGCCAAGCTCGCCAGTGTGCGCCGCATTGCCGCTGAGCCTTTTCCGAAAAGCCTCCAAGCCGTGGTCGACAAGATTTGCTCTGCCCTCGAAGAAGCCTCACAGCGGCGGTTACGGCAAAACGTCGACCTCGAACTGGCACACGATGAGGTGCGGCGGACGGAACAGGAGAGCGCAGCCCTACACGTGGCCAACGCCGTGCTCGACAACTGTCTCTCTGCGCTCAAACACGAGACGACACACTTCCCGTCACGCATCGCCCAACTGGTACGTGGCGGCGATGCCAACCTGCAAGCCATGCGCGAACTTACCGTCTACTGGCGCGATGTCTACTCGTTGCTGTGCCTCCGAGCCGCACGCCAACAAGACCGCGTTCGCCCTCGCATGACAGCCGTGGCCGTGAGCGACATCATCGGCGGCATCGACAACGGCTTGCGCATCGTTGGCAACCTCACCCTGCTCCGCTCCATGTTCGCCATGCTCAGGCGGCAGGCTGGCTGCGGCCCGATTGAGGCACACACGATGGAGGGCGATGCGCGCTACATCGTGTTCACCACTACCCTCGAATGCCCGCCATACACTGAAGCAGCGTCACTTTTCGCCCCAAAAGTAGAGAACATCCCGATGTTGCTCTGCCGACAAGTTGTGCGCGACCACTCCGAAGCCACACGCCGCCGCCGTTGCGGCATCGTGGCACACCAAGCCCCTGACTGCGTAACCATAGAGATAACGCTCGCCGCCTGCCGCCCCTTGCCGCCCGGCGACAGTGAGTGATGCCGTGCATTCTCCATTGCACACATTATTATATATAGGACAAGATGGAAAAATTCAAGGTGATAATCGTAGAAGACGTGCCGCTCGAACTTAAAGGCACGGAAGGCATAGTTCGCACCGACATCCCCGAGGCCGAAGTCATTGGCACTGCCTCCTGTGAGGCGGCCTATTGGCAACTGCTGAAGCGTGCCCTGCCCGACCTCGTGCTGCTCGACCTCGGCCTCGATGGCTCCACCACCGTGGGCGTTGAGATATGCCGCCACACCAAGCAAGCCCACCCCAACGTCAAGGTGCTGATATTCACGGGCGAGACGCTCAACGAGCGTTTGTGGGTCGACGCTCTCGATGCCGGTGCCGACGGCATCATCCTAAAGACCGGCGAACTCCTCACCAGAGCCGACGTGTGCAGCGTTATGGAGGGCAGAAGCCCCGTCTTCAACCAACCCATTCTCCGCCGCATCGTGGAGCGGTTCAAGGCTGCCGTCGGGCACGACCTCGCCCATCAAGAGTCCATCGTCGATTACGAAATCGACGAATACGACGAGCGGCTGCTGCGCCACCTCGCCCTCGGCTACACCAAGGAACAAATAGCCGCGCTCCAAGGTATGCCCTTTGGCGTGAAAAGCCTCGAAAAGCGGCAGGGCGAACTGGTGCGCAAGCTCTTTCCCAGCGCGGGGACCACCCAAAGCGTCAATGCCACGCGCCTCGTCGTGAGGGCTATTGAGTTGGGCATCATCGACGCCGCCAACCTCCACCCCGATGAAGACTGAACGCCTCGCCCTCGCCGCTGTCGTTCTCCTCGCAGCCGAAGCCGCCCTGTGCCTCGCCTCATGGGTGGCCTCTGCCCTTTGGCCCGAACTGGGCGTGCGCAGCGTGTTCAGCGGCGAGGGCGCGCGCTGGCTGCTCGGCCATCATGCTGAAGCCCTTGCCGCCGAACCGCTCACGTGGATTCTTGAATGGTCGGCGACATGGGGACTTGTGCGCGGCAGTGGGCTGGCTGCCCAACTGCGCCGCAGGCATCGGGCATGGCGTGAGCGTGTGGCAATGCGTACTGCCGCAGCCACCGGCGGCCTTTTCGCTGCCGCCGTAGTTGCCTTGACCATTGCTCCCGGCCACGTGATGCTTAGCGTCAGCGGCGACCTGTGGCCATCTCCCCTTACGGCGGCCGCCGTGCCTCTGGCCTGCCTCGGCGTGTCCCTCTGCTCGCTGGCCTTCGGCATCGTAGCCGGACGCTTTGCCTCTGCCGCCGATGCCTGCAAGTCCCTGCTTCTCGGTATCAGGCATGGCGCGCCCCTGTTGCTGCTCTGGATGCTGTTAGCACAATTGCATTACACTGTCTGTTTCATTCTCCCGCAAAACCACAACTATTGGGTATTGCCGACGTAGACGGCGGTCGCTATCTTTGCAGTCGGAAACAGGAACAAACCATTTATCAAGAATAAAGACTGAATAGCGATGAAGAAGACAATTGTAATCTACGGGTCGTCCACCGGCACCTGCCAGGGAATAGCCGAAAAGATAGCCGCCCGCCTCGGGGTGCAGGCACTCGACGTGCAAAAGCTCGATGCCGCCACCGTTGACGCTCACGACAACCTCCTGCTCGGCACATCCACATGGGGCGCGGGCGAACTGCAAGACGACTGGTACGACGGCCTCAAACTGCTGCAAGCGGCCAATCTCAACGGCAAGGTGATAGCCCTCTTCGGCTGTGGCGACTGTGAGACATACGGCGACACGTTCGTCAGTGCCATCGGCGAGATTTACCGTGGACTGCAAGACAGCGGAGCTACGTTCGTGGGCAGCGTGCCCACCGACGGCTACACTTTCGATGCGAGCGAAGCCGTGGTCGATGGCCAATTCGTCGGCCTGCCTCTCGACGAGGTGAACGAAGACGGGAAGACCGATGAGCGCATCGACGCTTGGCTCGCGTCCATCACCCCGAGCCTCTGATGCCCGTCAGGTGCGCATACCATAGCATTTTTGGATGAGATTCATAAAGTATTTGTTTAGTTTTAAGTGAAGTTGGGGCAGGCTGTGAAGTCTGCCCCATTGCATATCCGGCGTTTCCGCGCCGTGCCCTCTGACATCAAAAACGAGGATTCCGACATTTCCTTGCCATGTCGGAATCCTCTTAATGTTATTTACGCTTGCCAACGCCGCGCAAGATGCGGCGCGTGGGCGGCGATGTCACTTGCCGCCTTTGGCCACCTTGCAAGTCTGTCCGTTGCCTGTCAGCACGTAAACGCCTCTGCCGAGACTGGAAAGGGCTTCGCTCACCGATGAGGCGCGGTCAAGCTCTTTCAGCAGTCGCCCGGAAAGGCCGTAGACTTTCAGCGGGCCTTCAAGCACGCGGTCGAGAGCGTCTCCGGATGTCGATGCCGTGGTATCGTCAATGTCCGAGGAGATGAAGAAGAACTCCTTCCACTGGTCGGCGGCCATGTAGTCGGGAATCGACTCTTCGGGAACGAACAGCTCGCACGTCCACTTGTTGATGTCGTCCAAGGCCTGCGAGCCGCACGTGGGCGGCGTAACCGTGTGGCTCACCAAGCGCGTCATGGCCGTGCAGTCGGAGAACGCCTCCGCGCCTATGGAA
>CAZURD010000040.1:0-19660 GCA_964623445.1 uncultured Prevotella sp.
CCCGCACCTATGGCGACCAGAGCTTCAAGCCCGGCGAGAAAGCCAACCTCGGCGACGAGATGGCCGACGTGCTGTGGGTGCTGCTCTGTCTGGCCAACCAGACGGGCGTGGACCTCACCGAAGAACTGCGCCGAAACATTGAGAAAAAGACGCAAAGAGACTGCAAAAGGCACATAAACAACGAGAAACTGAAAGGCTGAGAAAAGCCGTTGCAGGAGAAATCGCGATAAAACCGAGGAAAAGACAACCAAAAACCGACCAATTATGACCGACAAACACAACGACCACGGGCACTGCCACCACGGCGAACCCGCAATGAGCAAGTATGACGAAGCACTCGCAAAGTACGACACCAACATCAGCGATGATGACGTTCGCGAGGCCGTCAAGCGCATCATCGGCGAGAAAGTCCACCTCAACGACACGCCCGAAGTGAAGCGTTTCCTCATGGGCAGCATAGAGCTTACCACGCTGAAGACGACCGACTCGGAAGACAGCGTGCTGGCGTTCACCGAGCGCGTCAACCAGTTCGACGAGGAATACCCCGACCTGCCGCACGTGGCGACCATCTGCGTCTACCCCTGCTTCGCCCAAACGGTGAGCCAGTCGCTCGAAGTTGACGACGTGGAGATAGCCTGCGTGTCGGGCAGTTTCCCGTCGTCGCAAGCCCTGATAGAGGTGAAAGTGGCCGAGACGGCACTCGCGCTGAAAGACGGCGCGACGGAGATTGACATCGTGATGCCCGTGGGCAAGTTCCTAAGCGGCGACTACGAGGGCGTCTGCGATGAAATCAGCGAATTGAAAGCAGTATGCGGCGAAAAGAAGATGAAAGTGATTCTCGAAACGGGTTGCCTAAAGACGGCGGCGAACATAAAGAAAGCCTCGCTGCTGGCGATGTATGCGGGAGCCGACTACATCAAGACTTCCACGGGCAAGCTCGAACCTGCGGCCACGCCGGAGGCGGCATACGTGATGTGCCAGGCCATCAAGGAATACTACAACGAGACGGGCATCATGGTGGGATTCAAGCCCGCCGGGGGGATAAATTCGGTGATGGATGCCGTCACCTACTACACCATCGTGAAGGAAGTGCTCGGCGAGAAGTGGCTCAACAACACGATGCTGCGCCTCGGCACGAGCCGCCTTGCCAACATGCTGCTAAGCGAAATTGTGGGCAAAGAAGTGAAATTCTTCTGATTTCATCGGAGAAAAAGGCGGAAAAACGAATGAGGCACATGGGGCTTGCGGCGGCGGTTGACGGCGTGTCCCCGTTGCGCGGCAAGCCCCATGAGCCTCGTCTGCCCATCGGTCTCCCCCTCCCCACTTGCTGAACGCCCCGCGTCAGACTGCGGAACGGCAGGCAAGCGTGGGTCAGTTTTCCCTTCTGATTACAAAATCAACGTATGCGTGGAGTGCGGTGGCAATGTCGCCGCCCGGCGCATAGGCATCGATGTAGGCTTGACAAGTGGCCGCAATCCGCTCCATCTGCTCCCAAGCATAGTCTATTCCGCCGTTTTCCTTGGTAAATTCCACCAAACGCGCGATTTCATCGGGGCTGACAGTGCCATCCTTCACCCGCCGCGCCACGCCGCGCATCTCCCCGTTGCCAGTGCTGTTGATAGCATGTATGGCCGGCAGCGTCAGTTTACCCTCGGCCATGTCGTTGCCCGTGGGCTTGCCGATTTCGGGCGAAGGATAGTAGTCGAATATGTCGTCGCGAATCTGGAAGGCCACGCCGAGTTGCTGACCGAACTGCCTTGCGGCCTCTATCTCGGCCTCGCCTGCGCCTGCCGAGAGTGCCCCTATGGAGCAGCAGGCCTCGAAGAGTGCCGCCGTTTTCTGACTGATCACGCTGTAGTAGACCTCCTCGGAGAGGTTGTCGCTGCCGATATTCGACAGCTGGAGTATCTCGCCGCTCGCCAGTGTCCGCCCCAGATGCGCGAGATACTCCACGATTGTGGTGTTCCCCGTGCGCGCCACGCATGACAGTGCGGTGGAAAGCAGGTAGTCGCCCACGAGCACAGCCACCTTATTATCATATACGGCATTGAGCGAAGCCTGTCCCCTGCGCTCCCCACTCTCGTCCACCACGTCGTCGTGTACGAGGCTGGCCGTGTGCAGCAGCTCCAGTCCCACGGCGGCATCGAGCGTCGCCCGCGCCACGTCGCCATACAGGCGCGCCATCAGCAGGATGAGCATCGGGCGCATACGCTTGCCCGTCTTCTGTCTGATGTGGGCCAGAGCCTGTGAGAGCAAACCATCGGTGTGAGTGAGAGCTTCGTCGAAGAGTGTGTTGAAATCTGCCAACTCGCTCTCGATGGGCTTCCTGATGAGCGATATATAATCCATTGCCTGAAATTTGACACAAAGGTAGTCTTTTTATCGGGATTGCGGAATTATTTTAGTAATTTTACGCTGAAATAAACCAACGCACATGAACAAGCTGTTCCTTCTCGACGCATACGCGCTGATATACCGTTCCTACTACGCATTCATCCGCGCCCCGCGCATCAACTCCAAGGGGCTGAACACGTCGGCCATACTTGGCTTTGTCAACACACTCAACGAGATTCTCGACAAGCAACAGCCCACGCACGTGGCCGTTGCGTTCGACCCTGCCGGCCCAACGTTCCGCCATGAGGCTTTCGCCGACTACAAAGCGCAGCGCGAAGCCTGCCCCGAGGACATCCGCCTCTCCGTGCCCATCATCAGGCGGCTGCTCCAGGCGTGGCCGATAGCCGTGGTTGAGGTGCCCGGATTCGAGGCCGACGATGCCATAGGCACGCTCGCCCGCAAGGCCGCCGCCGAGGGAACGGAGGTCTACATGGTCACGCCCGACAAGGACTACGGCCAGCTCGTCGCCCCGGGCGTGACGATATGCAAGCCCGTCTCGGGCGGAGGGGGCTTCGAGATGCTCGGCACGGCGGAGGTGAGAGCCAAGCACGGCATAGCCGAACCAGGGCAGGTGGCCGACCTGCTCGGCCTCATGGGCGACGCATCCGACAACATCCCCGGCTGTCCGGGGGTCGGCGAGAAGACCGCCGCAAAGCTGATAGCCGAGTTCGGAAGCGTGGAGAACCTGCTGGAGCACACCGACCAGCTAAAGGGCGCACTGAGAAAGAAGGTTGAGGACAACCGCGAGCAAATCAAGTTCTCAAAATATTTGGCCACGATACGGACCGACGTGCCAATCGAACTCAACCTCGACGAGCTTGCGCTCAAACAGCCCGACAAGCAAAAACTAACTGAACTGTTCGATGAACTGGAGTTTTCGGCACTGTCAAGGCGTATGTTTAAAAAAGCTGAAAACAACAAAACGCCCGCTAATAAAATGGCCGATTTATTCGCGGAAAATCCGACCGAGAGTGCGGTCGCGCCAAAATTCAGCCGTCTGGAGAGCTTAAAATCTGTACAGCATAACTATAAACTCATTGACAAAGAGGAAGATATGCTGAAAATTCGTGACTATTTCTTTACAAAACGAAATATCAGTCTGGACACGGAAACCACCTCAACGAACGCCATCGAGGCCGAGCTTGTCGGCTTGAGCTTCTCCGTTGAGCCGTGGGAGGCTTTCTACGTGCCCGTGCCCCCCGGTCGCGAGGAGGCTCAAAAGATAGTAGACATTTTCAAGCCCCTATACGAATCGCCAGCCATCGAGAAGACGGGGCAGAACATCAAGTACGACATCGAGGTGCTGTCGAAGTACGGCGTGTGGGTGGCGGGGCCGCTCTTCGACACGATGGTGGCCCACTACCTACTCCAGCCGGAGCAGCGTCACAACATGGACAGCCTCGCCGAAGCCTACCTCGGCTACCAGACGATACACATCGACGAGCTTATCGGCCCCAAGGGCAAAGGCCAGCGGTCGATGCGCGACGTGCCGCCCGCCGAGGTGTGCGACTACGCCGCCGAGGATGCCGACGTCACCCTGCGTCTGCGCCACGCCCTCGAACCGGAGCTTGAGCGCATCGGTGCCACGCGGCTCTTCCGCGAAGTGGAGATGCCGCTCGTGCCGGTGCTGGCGCGGATGGAGCTTTCCGGCGTGCGCATCGACACGGCCTCGCTCGCCGAAACGTCGGAAATGCTCACGGCGCGGATGTGCGACATCGAGCGGCGCACGCACGAGCTGGCCGGGCAGGAGTTCAACATCGCCTCGCCGCGACAGGTGGGCGAGGTGCTTTTCGAGAGGCTGAAGATTGCCGAAAAACCCAAGCGCACGAAGCGGGGGCAGTATGTCACGAGCGAGGAGACGCTTCAGGCACTGAGCCACAAGCACGAGATCGTGGGCTGCATACTCGCCTACCGAGGACTGAAGAAGCTCCTCGGCACATACGTGGATGCCCTGCCGCGCCTCGTCAACCCGCGCACGGGACACATACACACATCGTTCAACCAAGCCGTCACGGCCACGGGAAGACTGTCGTCGAGCGATCCCAACCTGCAAAACATACCCGTGCGCGGCGAGGACGGCAAGGAGATACGCCGCGCTTTCGTGCCCGAGCCGGGCTGCCTCTTCTTCTCCGCCGACTACAGCCAGATTGAATTGCGCGTCATGGCCCACCTGAGCGGCGACGAACACATGCTGGAGGCGTTCCGCGAGAGCCACGACATCCACGCCGCCACGGCCGCACGTATATATAAGGTGGGGCTGAACGATGTCACTCGCGACCAGCGCACGAAAGCAAAGCGCGCCAACTTCGGCATAATATATGGCATAACGGTCTTCGGGCTGGCCGAGCGGCTGGGCATCGGACGCGACGAGGCACGCCAACTGATTGACGGATACTTTGAGATGTTCCCCAAAGTACACGACTACATGGAACGCGCCAAGCAGTCGGCACGCGAGCGCGGCTACGCCGAGACGCTGCTCCACCGCCGCCGCTACCTGCCCGACATAAACTCGCAGAACGCCACCGTGCGCGGATTCGCCGAGCGCAACGCCATCAACGCGCCAATACAGGGCACGGCGGCAGACATAATAAAGGTGGCAATGGGGCGCATCGACGCTCGCTTCCAAGCCGAGGGGCTGCGCTCGAAGATGATTCTTCAGGTACACGACGAACTGAACTTCAGCGTCGTGCCCGAAGAGCGCGAGGCCGTGGAGCGCATCGTCATCGCCGAAATGGAGGGGGCAATGGAGCTTAGCGTGCCCCTCGTGGCCGACTGCGGATGGGGCGAAAACTGGCTTGAAGCGCACTGAACCCCTGCGAGCAAACCCGCAACCAGCAATCGGGAGACAAAGTGAGAGGCTGTCGGCGCACCTGCGTCACAGCCTCTCACTTTAGCTTTATCTCCCCCATTCCATACCTTTTGCGGCCTCATTCCGTGCAAAATGACAGGGGCTTCAGCCAAGCCGGGAGAGCAAGGCTGCGCTCGCCCAACTTGACGGAAGCCCCGCCGCATTGCAACGGATGTCTCGTTGCAATGCAATCAATGCCTCGTTGCGGTGCATTTAATGCCTTATTGCAGGCCAACGAATGCCTAATTGGAGGCCAATAAGGCAGCTTTTGCAAACCATTGAATGTCTGTGCGTTGCGCGGGAGAAAAGCGCGAATGCTGACGAAGCGTGATTTTCCCCGCCCCTTGCCCGCCGGATGCCGTTCGCCACCGAACGCTTCACCATTCCCTGCACAAAATGAAGCCGCGCAAAGCCTAACCCCTCTGCCCCGCCAATGCCATGCCTTGCAGCGGATGAAGCCGCGAAACGTCACCCACCCCACCCTGCCAACCGTCGCTGCCGAGAAAACTTCACCTGCCTCGGCACTGAACAATCGCACTTTCAATCCGCAACAAAAGACACATAAATTAACGATAATTTAAAACAAAGGGAATTTTTATGAATTTATTATCCGCTATTTGTTAATTCTTCGTATGCTTTTAGTATATTTGTAATGTGATTTTCAACACAACCCTAAACAAAATGGACACAACTTGCAACAAAAGACAACCAAACGATGCAAAATGCGCGGTTTATGTGCCAAAAAAGCAGCGTCCGATATGTGAATATATAACAATGAAAACACTTAACAGACATAACGGGCGAACGTTAATATTCCCAAATTAAAAATATCAACAAACATGAGAAAAAAACTACTAATCTGTTCTCTGTTGCTCGCTGCCGCAACGGTGGGGGCACAGGGCACGTATGAGAACCCGACGACACTCGTCAGCGGCACAAACGCCGCCGAACTGGGCAGCGACGGCGACGGAAACCCCGTCACGGGCACAGCCGTCTGGCAGTACACCGCCGAAGAAGGCACGTCGCTCACACTCTCCCCAAGCAGCACCACCACCCTGCAAGTGCGCTACATACGCTCAGAGGGCGACACGGTGAACATGAACGGAGCCTACGTCAGCTACCCCACCTACTGCTATCCCATAGCCAAGGACATGAGCGTGTATGTCGCCGCACACGGCTCCGGGACAATCAGCTTCAGCGCAACGATGGCCAATGCGCCCACCGCCGGGCAAGGCACGTCGGCCAGCTCTCCGCTCACCATCACCGCAGGCGAGGACTTCTTCGTGGGCAACGGCCTCACGCAATCAGGCACGCAATGCGTAACCTACGCCACATTCACCCCCGACGAGGCCGGCGTGCTCGTCTTCACGGCCACCGGCTCGGTGAGCGTCTCGGTGAACGGAGGCAGCGCCGAATACTTCAGCTACGGCAACGGGGCATACACCTACTCGCTGTCGGCAGCAGCGGGGGAAACCTACAGCCTCACGTTCACGGCCTACACCACCGCCCGCATCTCCACGGAGATGACCCACCCCACGGAAGGCTCGCTCGAAATGCCTTTCCAAATCAAGGAGGGCGAGAACACCGTGCCAGCCGCATACGGCGACTACTGGTACACCTACACGAACAGCTCCGTCACGGGATATGCCTCGATAGCGAGCAACGCATCGCTGCCGGGAGGCCAAGTGCTCGTGTACAACAGCACGTACAGCATCAACTACAACCAGACATACGCCTCATCGAACACCGGCTCGTATGACGTGCGCTTCGAGATGCCAAGCTCCGGCACGACATACTACATCCACGTGAGCAAGGCCGAGACCTCGGCCGGCGACGACACGTTCACCTTCAGCGCAGAGCCTTACCAGCCGGGCGAGCAGGAGAGCAACCCGATTGCCCTCGACGAGCTGCCCGCCACGGTGACCACGGCCAACGCCGGAGGCACGACATACTACAGCTTCACCATGACCGACACCGAAAGCCACTTCCTCAGCGTGGCCGCAACGTCGGAAATAACCAACTCCGCAACCACAATCGCCATCTACCGACAAGGCAACTCCTACTCCATCCTGTCGCAAGGCAACACCTCCGCACGCGCAGAAGTGGCCGCAAGCACATACGGCCCGCAGACATACATAATCCGCGTGCAGTCGTATGAGACGCAGCCAATCACCCTCAGCGTCGGGCTGGAGGAGATAGCGCAGGGCGACATCATCACCAACCCGCTCGAAGCCGTGAGCGGCACGAACACCGTGAGCGGCTCCGGCACGAAATACTATGCCTACACAGCCACGCTCAGCGGCCGCCTCACGGTGTCGGCCGCACCCGAAATGACCGTCACCTTCCCGCGCGGCACAGGCCAGTATGACGGCAACTACACCGCCTCGCATAGCGGCGTGGACTACACCATAGACGCGGTGGCCGGCACGCGCTACCTCATCGCGCTCGCAGGATGCCAGAACGGCGACGAGTTCATAGTCTCAGAACGCGAGTACCAGGTGGGCGAGAGCCGCGAAAACCCAATCATCGTGGACGGCGACACCTACACGCTCGGCTCCGAAACGGCCTCCAACCTGTGGCTGCAATGGACTGCCCCGCAGGACGGCCTGCTCGAAGTGTACTTCGACCTGACCTACGTCTACACCTGCTACGCCTACTTCGGACGCACCACCGACACCTACCTCAGCGCGATGATAACGTCGAACGGCAGCACGCAGACCTACTCCACGCGCCAGATAGTGAGCGCGGGAGAGACATTCCTCGTCAACCTGCAACTCGACGCTGCCTACGCCGGCTACAGCGTGACATTCTCCATGCGCGACCTTGGACAGGGCGAGAGCGTGAACAACCCGCTGACGCTGACTCTCGGCGAGGAGACAACGCTGGAGACCGGCACGCGCCAGATTCCAATCTGGTACAAAGTGGCACTGGGCGAAGGCGAACTGAAGATGACCTCGAGCATCTACCTCACCGCACAGTGGTACACAAGCTACGAGAATGCACAGGCCGGCAACGGGTCGTACATCATGTGGAACTACGACTACGCCCCCGATTACAGCTCATACACGTGCCACACGACATACACGATAACGCAGCCCGGCGAGTATTACCTGCGCGTTGAGGGCGGCGACGGCAGCAACACGCTGCTCCTTGAGGGCGAAGCCGCACCGCAGGGCATCGAAATCGACAACCCGCTCACGGCCGTACTGGGCGACAACGCCACCCAGACCGGCACACGCTACTACACCTACACCGCCTCGCAGACGGGCATGATGGAGGTGACGGCCGCCGAGGGCATGGCCATCAGCTTCCCCGCCAGCGCAGAGACGCCCAACCATAGCCTCGCAGCCAAGGTCGAAGGACAGACCTACACCCTAAGCATCACCGAGGGCAACACCTATTATATTAAGGTGACGAACGAAGCGGCCGACACCGTGTTCACCATCGTGGAGCGCGACTTCCTGCCGGGCGAGGACATCACCACGGCCATAGAGCTTGACGTGAACGGCACGGCCACGCTGCCGGAAGCCTCCGAGGAGTGGCCCGTGTGGTACACGTTTGCCATCGACATGCCGGGCGAACTGACCATCACCACGGACAACGCCGCAGCCGCAACGCTCTACGGCGAAGCCGACAGCTACGGCGAGATGGCCTTCGACGAGAACAACGCCAGCACCGTGAGGGTGGAGGCAGGCACATACACGCTCTGCGTCACATTCTCTGAAGGCGAGAACAGCATCACGCTGAACTACCTGTCCGACACCGCCCTCGGAATCGTTGCCTCCAAGGCAACCGCCGAGACGACAGCCATCACCGCCGGCAACGGTGTCATCGCCGTCAACGCCAACGGCGCGAAAGTGGCCGTCTACAGCCTCACGGGGGCACGCATGGCCTCCGCAAGGGTGGAAGGCAACGCCACGTTCCACGTCGGCAGCGGCACATACATCGTGAAAGTGGGCGACATGGTGAGGAAAGTGGCCGTCAAGTAAGCCACCGGCACACCCGCAAAACCCATAGGCAAGCGGCACCCATCGCCGCAGAACAACGCCGCAACGACAGCGGCGGCTTGCCTCAACCGGGCGCAGATGCCTGTGGAACGCCAGCAAACGACGCTCCGCAAGCATCTGCGCTTGCCCGCAAGCAATGCCTTCAGGGACACGAACATGAAAAGAACAAAACTTGTATAACATTTAGAGTGAAGAGTTAATGAGCAACTGGAGACAACTTCTGCTCGCCGCAGGCTTCTGCCTGTGCGCCTCGGCAGAGGCCTGGGCCATAAGAGCCTACCCGCGACCCGTAACCGTGACGCAGCCCGACGGCACGACCATCACCGTGCGCATACACGGCGACGAGGGACTGCACTACACCGCGACCACCGACGGTTTCATGCTCGCACGCGACACGGAGGGCTTCTTCCGCTACGTGGACTACGACTTCTCCACGGGGCAACGCAAGCTCTCGGCCATGCGGGCAACCAACATCAGCGCGCGACCGGCGGCCGAAATGGCCTACACGGCCAAGCTCCGCAGCGCGCGGGAGATAGCACAGGACATGGCCGCACGCCACAACCTGACGGCCAAGATGCCCGCACACGTGCTCGACCTGCAAAAGGTCAGGGCCAACACGGCCAAGAAACGCGCCGCAGGAAACGCCGAATCGCAGTACCTCGTGATTCTGGTGAACTTCGCTGACTGCTCCTTCAGCTACACAAAGGACGACTTCGACGCTTGGCTCAACGAGCCGGGATACAGCACGGACGGCGGCACAGGCAGCGTGAAAGACTACTACCGCGACAACTCAATGGGCGCATTCGTGCCCAACTTCACCGTGGTTGGCCCCTACACGCTCGCCAACGAGCAGGCCTACTACGCCGCCAACGATGCCTCGACAGGCGAAGACGTCAACCCATACGAGATAGTGAGCGAGGCGTGCCACATGGCAAAGGAAGACAACCCCGGCCTCGACTTCGCACAGTTCGACAACGACGGCGACGGATACATGGACAACTGCTACGTGATATATGCCGGATACTCCGAGGCCAGCACCGCCAACGACGACGACATGTGGCCTCACAGCGACGACATGGCCAGCCTTGCGTTCCAAATAGACGGCATCACCATCGACAACTACTCCTGCTCCGCAGAGCTGGTGGGTATGCCCGGGTCGCCCGCCAACCCCACGATGGACGGCATAGGGACGTTCACCCACGAGTTCGGGCACATCCTCGGACTGAAAGACGTGTACGACACAGACGACTACAACAACGGCTATGGCGTTGACCCGGGCGACTACTGCCTCTACGCCTCGGGCAGCTACAACAACGACAGCCGCACGCCCCCGTACCTGATGGCGTTTGAACGGATGCAGCTCGGATGGGCTACGGAAGGCACGGACATCACCGAACTGAAAGAGCCGGAGGACGTGACGCTCGACAACATCTCCACAAACACCGCCCGATACATCAACGCACAGCCCTACCGCGAGGAGGGAACGGGCATGGAGTGGTTCGTGCTGGAGAACCGCCAGAAGACGGGCTGGGACACATACATACCCGCCCACGGCCTGCTAATCTACCACTACGACTACACCGACGAAATGGTGGCGGCGAGATGGAGCATCAACGGGCCTAACAACTACGCCACACACCGCTGCCTCTACATCAAGGCCGCCGACGGAACGGACGACGCCAACTCCCGCGCAGGCGACACCTACCCCGGCACGAGCGCCAACACGGAGTTTACCGACACCTCAACGCCAAACGCCCTGAATTGGGCGAGAGAGGAAACGGGCGTGCCCGTGACCAACATTACGGAGAGCGACGGACTCATAAGGTTCCAAGTGGCGGGCGGAACAAGCACATGGGACTTCGTGAAAACGGAGAAGCCAGCCGCCGTCGCCGACTCCTCGGCCACGCTCTCGGCCACCGTCTCCAGCCACAGCCAAGACATAGTGGCCGCCGGATTCTGCCTGGCAAGCGGCCACGAACCTACGCTCGACGACGACGAAGCAATATCCGCCACACCGGGAGAGACGTTCTCCGCCAGCGTGACGGGACTGCTGCCGGGACGCTCCTACTACGCCCGCGCCTACATGACGCTGGCCGACGGGCAGACAGTATATGGCTCGGCAGTGCAGTTCACCACCGAATGCGCCACCGCCACCGCACCTTTCGTGGCCGACTTCATGTCGTGGACCAACGGACAGCCCGACTGCTGGCAGATCATCGACAACAACGCCGACGGCACAACGTGGATTCTCGACGAAAGCTCCGAAGCCATAGTCTACCAGTTCGACTACTGGAACGATGCCGACGACTGGCTCGTGAGCAAGCGGAAGATACACGTCCCCAACAACGGCGCGCTCTTCTTCACACGCGGAATAACGGGAACGACAACCGTGGAGAACCTCGAAGTCTACGTTTCCGAAAAGACAAGCAACCTCGCCGACTTCTACCTGCTTGAGCGTCTCTCGTTCGCCGACTACTTCAGCGAGGCGCACATGGAGGAAATCGACCTTAGCCGCTACGCCGGACAAGACGTTTACATCGCCTTCCGCTGCTGCTCGGAGAAGCTCCAGAACAACCTCTGGCTGTGGAACATCGCCGTCACCGAGAAGCTCGCCACGCCCGAAATAATTTACTTCGGCGAGCCGCAGGACGACCAGCTGCGCGTGGAATGGACACCCGTGGACAACGCCCTCTACTACTATCTCTACTTCGGAAAAGAGACCGACGAGGACAACGAGCAGCTCGTGTTCGCCCCGATGGACTTCTACGAGGACGTGACGGGCGACGTGACGCTGGGCGTAGGCACGATAAACTTCAACAGCACAGGCTCTGTCGTGCTGCGTTCCTTCCCCGACGGCATCACCGACCTGAAGTTCCTCGTCACCACGTCAGGCCCGTTCGGCACATCGGAACTCATCGCTGAAGGCTCCTGCGACGGCCAGACATGGACGAGCATCGGCCCGCGCGTCACCCTGAGCGAATACGACAACGAGGGCCAGGAGTGCGACTTCCTTACCTATGTGGACGGCCAAGGCTTCACCAAGCTGCGCTTCCGCTTCACCCACGGCGGGCGGGACGGCCGCGTGCGCTACCTCACAATAGGCTACAACGACGGCAAGGTGCTTGAAGACCTCGCCGAGGGAGCAGTCTACGGCACGGCCACCGTAATCGATGCCATCGAGGCCGGCGAGTTCAAGAGCGGCACATACGTGGCATGGGTGGCCTCGGGCGACGGTCTCCTGTTCTACGACGAGTCTGCATACGCCCGCTACAACCACGAAGACTACGCCGCCTCCATCGTCAGCGAGCGCATCGGCGACAGCAACGTCACCGTCAGCGCGGGCAAGGGCGAGGTGACGCTCACCGGCCTTGAGGAGGGCAGCCGCATCACGTGCGCCACCACGGCAGGCACCGTGGTCTACAGCGGCACGGCCAGCTCCAACCGCCTCACGTTCGCCACCGCAGGCCACCGTGGCGTGGTCATCATCAGCATCGACGGCCCGCAGCGGAAGCTCACGGCAAAAGCCATCGTGAGATGAGCCACGGACAGCGAAGCATTCACTAACAAGACAACCACTACCAAATGAAACGATACAGGAAAACCACGGCCCTCATCGCGGCCACTGCCTTTGCCATCGGGGCGACGGCAGCCCTCGGCAGCACCGACGGCAGCGACGGCGAGAAAGTGAAACCAGCCGCCGCGCCACAGCCACAGCCACAGGCCACGACAGCCTCCTACCCCACCCTGCTCGCCGAAGGGGCTGCCGACGGCGTGCCATACGGCCTGCGCCTCATGGGCGTAAGCGAGAAAGAAGTGCAGCTCAGCTGGCTTTCCCCGGAGCCAACGAACGGCTATTTCGAGGATTTCGAGAGCCACGACGACTTCACCATCAACTCGGCGGGAAGCATCGGGTGGCAATACATCGACGGCGACAACGCCAACACATACACATGGCAGGCATGTACGTTCGCCGGCATGGGGCAAAAGATGGCCTTCATCGTGATGAACCCGTCGCAGACCACGCCCGCCACCGACGGCAACCCAAACTTCAAGCCCTACTCGGGAGAAAAGATGCTCGTGGACTTCTGCGCCATCAACGCCGTGAACAACGACTACATCGTCTCCCCCGCGCTCGACTTCGGAGAGCCGTTCAAGGTTAGCTTCCGCGCAAGGAGCTACACGGAAAACTACAATCTGGAGCGCGTGCGCGTCGGTTACTCCACCACGGGCATCCGCCAGAGCGACTTCACGTGGGTGAACGAGGGCGATTACATCGAGCTTCCAGCCGCATGGACGCTCGTGGAGCATGAAATGCCCGCCGAGGCACGCTACGTGACGATAAACTGCGTGTCCGACGACGCTTTCATGCTGCTCATCGACGACATCTTCATCGGCACAAACAACGTGCGCCCGGGCATCAAGGCACGCGCCCTTGCACCCGCCGACGGCGCACGCCTCATCGGCTTCAACCTCTACCGCGACGGCATCAAGGTGAACGACGGGCTGATAACGGAGGTGCGCCACACCGACACCGTGGACGACTACGGCACGTACACCTATGCCGTGACCGCCGTCTATGACGACGACACCGAGACCGAGCCGTCTGAGCCAATCACCGTCGACGTGCCCGACACGAGGCTGCTGCCCTTCGAGGACGACTTCGACGACTGGACGATGGATGCCGACAGCTGGACGACCGTCAACGAAGACGGCCTCACCGAGAACAACTGGGGCATCAGCTACTACGCCACGGGGCTTGTGGACCCCTGCGCCACGTATGGCTTCTCCTCGCAAACCAACTACGACCAGTCGCTCCTCTCGCGCGAACTGAACACAACCGACCCCGACGGCACTTATCTGCGGTTCAACCTCAGGCTGCAACAGGCGCGCATAGTCAACACCGACTACCTCGACGTTGAACTCACCACTGACGACGGCGAGACGTGGCAAACACTGCTGTCGTTCGACAACACGGGCGGAGCCTTCGACTGGCGAGTGTGCCAAGTGGCACTCGGCAGCCACCTCAACGGCAACAACATCTTCCGCATACGCTTCCGCGCCCACGGCACCACGGCCACCTACATCGACTATTGGTATATGGATGACATAAAGGTGTGGGTGCCCGAGTTCACCACCGCCACCCTCAACGTCACGTCGGCAAACGGCGCTGTGGCCTCGTGCCCGGTGAAGCTGACCGCCGACCACGGCGCAGTGATTGAGCGGCTGACCGACGGCAACGGCGCAGTGGAGCTTCCAGCAGTAGAGAAAGGCACGTACACCGTCGAGATTACGCGCAACGGCAACAACCCTTTCTGCGGCACATGGGAAATCGGCGACGAGCCTAACAGCTTTACGGCGCAGCTCACAAGCCCCGTAGTGAGGCTCTCCGAGAGCGTCATCGAGGCCGACATGGCCACCGAGAGCACGCTCACGCGCACCATCACCATGACCAACGACGGCGACGGCCCGCTCACATGGTACGCCAGCACCACGCCCACGGCCACCTCTGCCAGCGACGCACGCCGCTGGGAAGACGTCACGGCGTTCAACGCCTCGGGCGACCTGCAATCGTCGGTGGTGTTCGACGGCGAGAACTATTACACCTCGTCGTACACCGAAGTGGGCACTTTCTGGAAGTACGACCGCAACGGCAACCTCCTCGAGCGGTTCATGATGCCCGGCCTCTACATGCCCATCTACGACCTGACCTACGACGGACGCTACTTCTACGCAAGCGACGGCAACAATTATCTCTACAAGCTCGACCTCGCCAACAAGCGCATCGCCGACACCATCACAGTGGCCGAAGAGCCTTCCATGACCATCATGCACTGCTCATGGGACCCCGACCGCCAAGGATTCTGGGTCGGAGGGAGCAGCACCATAGCCCTCGTCAACGCCGCCGGCACGCTCATGGCGCGCCTCAGCTACATCGACAGCTCCACGTCGATGTCGATAATAGGCAGTGCCTACGACAACACCACGCCCGGAGGCCCCTACCTCTGGCTGGCCGACGGCGTGCGCACGAGCGAGATGGTGGACGGCGTGCTCCTGCGACAGTACGACCTCAACACCCGCTCGCTCACGGGAGTGCAGCACCGCACCACCGACGTGCCGGGCTACATGATCGGCAACTCCACATACGGAACCAACGCCATAGGCGGCATCTTCACCACGTTCGACGCGACAGACGGCCGCCTGACGCTCATCGGCATACTGCAACAGTCGCCGTCGCTCATCTTCAGCTACACGCTCTGCGACGTTGACAGCTGGCTGTCGCTCTCGCCGAAGCACGGCACGCTCCAAGCCGGGGAGAGCCAAGAGATCACCGTGGGGCTGAACACGATGGAGGCATCGCTCGGCGACGAGCTGTCGGCCACGGCCACCATCATGCCGCTCCCCGAGGTGGGCGACAAGAGCGTGGACTTCAGCATCAGCGTGACCTCGGCCACGGCAGTCCCGCGCCCCGCCGCGCTCACGGCCTCGGCAGGCACGGCCTCGGTGGAGCTTTCGTGGCAGCCGGGCACGCCAGAGGCCACGGCAGCCACCGCAACGGGCTACGATGTCTACCGCAACGGCAGCAAGGTCAACGCCAAGCCGGTGGCATCAACGTCATACACCGACACGCGGCTCGTCTACGGCAACTATGCCTACAAGGTGAAGGCCGTCTATCCCGACGGCGCGGAGTCGGCGTTCTCCGACTCGGTGAACGCCTTCGTGAAGCAGGGCGCACCCTACTACCCACCGACATCGGTGGCCGCCACAATCGAGGCAAACCGCGACGTTGCGCTCACGTGGGCATCGCCGCTGGCCAACGCCGACGCGGACACGGTGGCAACATGGTCGAGCGGCGTTCACGCCAACCAGCTCGGCATCAGCGAGGGAGGCTACTTCTACGCCGCGTCGGCATGGGAGGCCACCGACCTCGTACCCTTCCGCAACAGGGTGATACGCTCCGTGTCGGTGATGCTGGTGAACCCCTGCACCTACCTGCAACTGCGCATCTACAAGGACGGCGAGTCAATCTACCGCAAACGCTACGACGGCGCGATGACCTACGACGGCACATTCACTGAAGTTGCCCTCGACGAGGAGCTGACAGTGGAGCCTGGATGCGACTACTACTTCGCCTTCATGCTTATGAACAGCTCCGGCCTCATGCCGCTCGCGCTCGACGGCACAGCCGCCGTGGAGGGCAAGGGCAACCTGCTCTCGATGGACGGCGAATCGTGGTTCCCGGCCTCCTACCAAGGCATCTCGGGCAACTTCAACATCAACGTGAACTTCGGCGCGGCCACGGCAGCCGCCGAAGAAGCCCCCACAGGCTACAACGTCTACCGCGACGGGCAGCTGGCCAACGCCGAGCCGATAGCCGCAACGGCGTGGACAGAGCAGCTCGACGAGCCGGGCACGCACTCCTACACGCTCACCTCGGTCTACGCCGACGGCGGGGAGTCGGCCATGAGCGACGCAGCCACGGTCAGCGTGCTCAACATCGGGGAGAGGCTCGCGCCCACCGCCATCGGCACGAGCACCCACATCAACCGCGACGTGACGCTCCGCTGGAACTATCCCGGCGACGACGGCAGCGGCATACAGGCCGACCTCGACACCCGCCCCATCTCCGACGATGCCTCGCTGCCCGAATTTGTCAGGACGTTCGAGGGCACAAACATTAACACCGAGATGGCCGTGGCCTCCGACAACCGCTACATCTACACCTCGGTCTACGCCGAAGACGGGCGCATCAACAAGTATTCGCTCACGGGCGAACTGCTGGAGACGTTCGTCATCGACGGCCTCGACGGCGTGCGCAACCTTGCATGGGACGGCGAGTGCTTCTATGCCGCCGACAACCTCACCTACATCCACCGCATAGACATGGACAGCCACGAGCTGCTTGAGTCGATTCCCATCTCCGAGTATGGCCGCCACATCGCCTACATACCCGAACTGAACGGAGGCCAGGGCGGCTTTGAAGTGGGCGACTGGGAGACGAGCATCTTCGTGGCGAAGAACGGCAGCAAGCTCGGCGACGGCCCGTCATACCTCGGCGCAGCCGGCACGGGCTACCACGACGGGCGCATCTACGCCTTTGAACAGGGCGGCGACAACACCGTCACCATCGGTGTCTACGACTTCGGCACGTCGCAGCGCATCGACAGCATCGACATCTCGCGATACTCCGAGATAGGCTCAACGGCCGACTTCTCCGCCGGCGGCATGTCGGTGATAGAGCGCGAGGACGGCGTGGCCGTGCTCGCCCTGGCCATGCAGAGCACCACGGGCTACACACGCTTCCTCTTCCTCGAACTGTCCTCCGTGACGGGAGCCGTGGGCTACAACGTCTTCCGCGACGGGCAACAGCTCAACGGCGAGCCTCTCGCAGCCCGCCACTTCGCAGAATCGCTCGCCGACGAGGGCACTTACCGGTATGCCGTGCAGACGGTCTATGCCGACGGCACGCTCTCCGGCCTATCCGAGCCTGTGCCAGTGACCATCGTGCCCCACGGCACGGCACCCATGCCGGCACACGTCAAGGCTGCCCCGTCGAGCTACGGCTACAACGTGCTCGTGTCGTTCGCCGACCCTGCCATGTACGACGCAGCCGACAGCCACGACGACTTTGAGTCGCTCACCGACGGGCAAGACATCGCCGACGCTGCCATAGCCGCCTCCTCGGAGGGCTGGACGGCCACCGCCGCACGCAGCTACGACGGCACGCTCGCCATGACGGCTGCCACCGCCGACGACGCGCTGCTCGTTGTCCCCGCCGAGGGAATGTCAATTCTACGCCTTGCGGCCGCCAACGCCGACGACCACGACGGCAACGGCACGCTCAACGTGCTCTGTTCCACGGGCGGAGAGCAGGCGGAGAACTTCATACAGCTCGAAACGCTCACCACCACGGAGCAGTGGGCCGACTTTGAATGCAGCCTGCCCGACGGCACGGAGTATGTGGCCATAAGCAAGCAGAGCGGCGTGCCGGCACAGTATGTCGACGCTCTGCGCCTCTTCGCCTCCGAGCCGGAGACCCAGGTCTACGGCTTCAGCGTGTGGCGCGACGGCACAAAGCTCACCCCCGAGCCTGTGCAGGGCATCTGCTACACCGACCACAACCTCACCCCGGGCAGCTACGACTACCAAGTGAGCCTCACGACAGTAACCGCCGCCGAAAGCGAGCCGACAGAGCCGATAACGGTCAACGTCGACTACGACAACGGCGGACAGGCTCCCACCAACTTCCGCGCCTCGCTGCAAGACGACGGCAGCGTGGCCCTCAGCTGGCAAGCGCCCGCCCTCGGCGAGCCTATCTACCTGCGGTGGCACAGCGGCGTGAACTACGACGCGGGCGGACTGCCCAGCGGCGGCGCGTTCTTCGGCGGCGCACGGTGGTATGCTGCCGACCTCGAAGCCTACCAAAGCCTCACGCTGACCAACGTAGAGTTCTTCGTCAACCAAGTGCCGGAGGCTCTCTACGTACTCGTCTACCGTGGACGCACGCTCATGCGCCAGCAGCGCGTAGCGTCGCTCCAGCAGTATTCGTTCAACAACGTGCGCCTCAACGAGCCGCTCTCCATCGAAGCCGGCTACGACTACATCGTGGCCGTCTACGTGGAGCACAACGAAATCACCGTGCCGCTCGGCTACGATGCAGGCCCTGCACGCGAGGGACGCGGCAACCTCTACTCCACCGACGGCTCCACATGGAGCCTGCTCTCCGACGACGACACGGGCATAGACGCCAACTGGAACATCTCCATCGGACTAAGCCCGTACACCAACGCCTCCACCACGGCGGCGGCAGAGGCCAAGGAGCAGAGGGCGGCACTCGTCACGATGACCGGCAGCGAGGGCAAGAGACCCGTGGCAGTGGAAAGTGACGGGCAGACAGCATCGTCAGTGAACGCCTTCATGGGCTATAACGTCTACCGCAACCGCACGAAGCTCAACGACGCAATCCTCTCCGACACGTCCTACCTCGACACCGAGACCGGCACGGCACGCTACCTCGAATATCAGGTGGCTGCCGTCTACTCCGCATCGGGCGAGAGCCTGTCCGACGTGGTGACGATAGTCACGAGCGGCATCAACGCCGCCACGGGACGCGCATTCACAGTGAGCGCCAGCCGCGACGCAATCAACGTAAGCGGTGCAGACGCAGACTGCAAGGCTGCCCTTTGGACTGCCGACGGCAAGCTGCTCTTCAGCGGCAAGACCACAGGCGACGGCTCGCTGACCATCCGCACCGCACTCACCGCCGGGACATACATCCTGCGCGTGGGCACGGAAACGGTGAAGATAGCAAGGTGACACTGCGTCCACACCATCCCAAGCAGGGGCGAGCCGCAATGGCTCGCCCCTGCTTTTTCGTTCACGGAAACCATATAAAGACAATGACTTAGGGGCT
>CAZURD010000041.1:0-4795 GCA_964623445.1 uncultured Prevotella sp.
TCCAAGGCGTGCTTGTCGCCGCGTTTCCGTGCCTCGTCCACCTGCTGGTAGTACACCGATTTTTCGCGTTCGAGCAGTTGCAGCCCCATGTAAGCGGCACCGAGGTCGCCCGAAACGCATATCAGGTCGGTGTCGTGTGCGCCGTCACGATATACAATTTCGTTTGCATCGGCTTCTCCTATGCAAGTCACGCTGATGGCCATCCCCGTGAATGACGACGTGGTGTCGCCTCCAACGATGTCCACTCCCCAGCGGTTGCAGGCAGCCTTGATGCCAGCATAAAACTCCTCCATGTCTTCCACGGAGAACCTCTTGCTTAAGGCCATGCTCACGGTGAGCTGTCGTGGCGTACCGTTCATGGCGAAGATGTCGCTTATGTTGACTTGTGCCGACTTGTAGCCCAGATGGCGCAAGTCGGTGTATGTCAGGTCGAAGTGTACGCCCTCCATGAGCATGTCGGTGGTGACGAGCACCTCCTTGTCGGGATAGTGGAGCACTGCGCAGTCGTCGCCGATGCCGCGCAGTGTCGAGGCATTGGCGGGCTTGATGTCTTTGGTGAGCCTGTCTATCAGTCCAAACTCCCCAAGTGTCGATATTTCAGTCATGCAGATGGCTTGCTATGCCCTGTTTATCATTTCGCGCATTATTTCCGTCATCAGTGGCTGCGCTTTGTTTGCCGCTATCTGCACCTCCTCGTGGCTCACTTCCACGGGCGTGTCTTCAAGTCCAAGGTCGGTGATTATGCTGATGCCAAAGGTGCGTATGCCGCAGTGGTGGGCTACGATTACTTCCGGCACGGTGCTCATTCCCACTGCGTCGCCGCCGAGGCGGTGGTACATCTTGTATTCGGCCGGGGTCTCAAACGTCGGCCCTTGCACGCCTACATACACGCCATGCACCACACGTATGCCCTTTTCGGCCGCTATTGCGTCGGCCTCGGCTATGAGCTGGTGGTCGTATGTCTCGTGCATGTCGGGGAAGCGCGGCCCTGTCGGGAAGTTCTTTCCGCGCAGGGGATGTTCCGGGAAGAGATTGATGTGGTCGGTGATGATCATCAGGTCGCCAATCTTGAACTCGGGGTTCATGCCTCCCGAGGCGTTGCTCACGAAGAGCGTCTCGATGCCCAGCTCATACATCACGCGGATGGGGAACGTCACTTCTTTCATGGAGTAGCCCTCGTAGTAGTGGAAACGCCCCTCCATCGCCATGATGTCCTTGCCTCCGAGCTTGCCGAAGATGAGCTTTCCCGCGTGTCCTTCCACTGTGGACACAGGGAAGTTGGGTATGTCTTGGTATGGAAATTCTTCAGCCTCTGTAATTTCGGAAGCTAATTGTCCGAGGCCTGTTCCCAGTATTATCGCTGTCTTTGGGCTTGTCGTCATCCTCTGCTTTAGCCAGGATGCCGTTTCTTGAATTTTTTCGTACATAGTCTATGATGCTTTCGTTGAACTTCTCTTCTTGGCCGAGCATGAACCCTACGCGCACCGGCAGTACGAATGTGTTGTGGCGCACGTCTTCAGCCATGCCTTTGGCTGCGGTCAGCCTTGCCGCATCCTTCTCTGTAGTGACGATGATTCGCGGCTCAGGCAGGGCGTGGAACTCGCGTTCTATGCGTTCAAGGTCGGCCGTGGTGTAGTTGTGGTGGTCGGGGAATGCGAGGGGGTGTATGTGGCGTGCGTGTTGTGACAGGTCGTGAATCATCTGCTGCGGCGAGGCAATCCCCGTAAGCAGCAGCACGTGCTCTGTTGGCTTCAGGCTGTCGAGCGGCCTCTCTTTCCCTCTCCACATCGGCCGGAGTGAGCCGTAGAACAGTGTGGTGAAGAACAATTGTTGGTAGGGGAAGAGGCTCAGCGACTTCTTTATGACGCGGTATTCCATCGGCTTCAGGTCGGCGGGGCATTTCGTCACAATCACGATGTCGGCTCGTTTCTTGCCCGACGATGGTTCGCGCAGCCTGCCTGCGGGCAGGAGCTTGTCGTGGGTGATGAGCCTGTGATAGTCGATGAGCAGGATGTTTGTGCCCGGCTTTACATAGCGGTGCTGGTAGGCATCGTCGAGCACAATCACGTCCACGCCTCCGTTGGGCTTGTCTTCAATGAGCCTGCGTATGCCGTTGCGTCGGTTTGCGTCTACTGCCACTGTCACTTTGGGGAGTTTCTGTTTCATCTGGAATGGCTCGTCGCCGATGGTCTTGGCCGTTGCCTGCTCGTCTGCGAGCTTGAAGCCGCTGCTCTTGCGCTTATATCCACGGCTGAGCACAGCCACGCGGCACTTGTCGTACAGTAGCTGCGCTATGTATTCCACGTGCGGTGTCTTGCCCGTGCCGCCAACGGTGATGTTGCCCACCGATATTATGGGCACGTCGAATGCCACCGACTTCAGTACGCCTATGTCGAACATGGCGTTCCGCAGTCTGACGCCAAGGCCGTAGAGCCAACTTAGCGGCAAGAGCCACTTGTTGATCCTGATGAAATCTCCCTCCATTCTGTCACTCAATGGTTATGTGATAGGGCAGGCGGGCTTGTGCCGACGGCTTGTCGCCGAGGCTTTTCAGGAACGAGAACGTGGAGTAGTGTTTCCCGAGTGCCTGTCGCACCTGCTCGTCTATGTAGCTGTCGCGGTTTGTTGCCATGTCGAGCAACTGCTCATACCACGTTGGCGAGGCGGGGTAGGTGGCCACGTCGTATTCGTCTATCTTTGCCAGCCGCGCCGCTTCGGCTATTGCGTCGTATGTGCCGCCAATGGAGTCGACGAGGTTGCGTTGCTTGGCATCGGCCCCAATCCACACGCGCCCCTGTCCGAGGGAGTCCACTTGCGCCACGGTGAGGCTGCGCCCGTCGGCCACGCGCTCGACGAAGAGGTCGTATCCGCGTTCAATGTATGTTGCGAGATGTGCCATTTCGTCGTCGTTGAGCGGGCGTGAGGTTGTGCCAAAGAGGCTGTGCTTGTTTGTCGCCACTTGGTCGAACTTCAGTCCGAGCTTGTCGGTGAGCAGTTGGCTCATGTCGGGGAACATTCCGAAAATGCCGATGGACCCGGTCAGTGTGGTAGGCTCGGCATATATGCAGTTTGCTCCGCAGCTTAGATAATAGCCGCCGGAAGCCGCCATGCCGCCCATCGACACCACCACGGGCTTCTTCTCGCGCAGTTTTGTCACCGCGCGCCATATCTGTTCGGAGGCGTATGCGCTGCCGCCGCCCGAGTTGACGCGCAGGACTACGGCCTTCACGTCCTTGTCGTCGGCCAGTTTTTCCAAGTCGGCGCATACGGTCTTGGCGGCGATGCAGCTCTTTGAGTAGAAGCCTCCGACGGTTTCATCTACCACATCGCCCACGGCGTAGTAGACTGCCACAGTGCCATCGCTCTTGCCGGAGGGCGCGTCGGTGCCGCACATCTCGCTCGGGGAAATCCGGTTGATGCTCTTCGACGGGTCGATGCCGAGCATCTTCTTTATCTCCTCTTTCACGCCGTCCGTATATATCAGGCTGTCGGCCAGCCCGAGTCTAACGTAGTCTTCGGCCTTGGCCAGCGTCAGGAGGCTGTCGGCATAGCCGTTGAGCTGCTCCGTGGTGAGGTTGCGCCCGTCGGCCACCCCGTTGAGCATTTCGTTCCAGATGCCTTTTACGTAGGCAGTTATCTGTTCGCGGTTGGCATCGCTCATCTTGTCGGCGGTGAACATCTCCGTCGCGCTCTTGTACTTGCCCACCTTCACCACTTGCATCTTGATGCCTGCCTTTGCCAGCAGGTCTTTCAGGTATGCCGTTTCTGCGCCAAGTCCGCGCCAGTCTATCGAACCGTATGGGTTGAGAAACACCTTGTCGGCCACGGAGCAGACGTAGTATCCGTATTGCGTGTATTGGTCGGCGTAGGCCACAATCCACTTGCCGCTTTCCTTGAAGTCGGCCAGTTGGTTGCGCAGGGCTTGCATCGAGGCCGGGGAGTCGGCGATGAACATCCCCGATTCGATGTAGATGCCTTTCACGTGGTCGTCTTCCTTGGCCTTGCGTATTGAGGAGAGCAGTTGGTCGAGGCCGATGGTTTCCGAGGCAGAGCCTCGCAGTTGGGTTACGATGCTTTCGTCTGAACGTTCTTCAATCATTCCCGACAGCCGCAGGACAAGGACTGAGTTGTCTCTCACCGTAGGTGCGGACGATGATGACGACAGCGTTCCGATGAGGATTATCAAGCCAACCAAAGTCAGTATGCCCCACACGAGGACAAGTCCTGTCACCGTGGCTAAGGTGTATTTTAAAAATTCCTTCATTTGCGTGGAATGCTTAATTTGTTGAAATACAGGGAGCTAAGTGTACTATTCGGGATGCGGCCATGTCATAAGTGGCACGCCGCATATCTAACATACCGCAAAGATAGTAAAATTTTCTGTTATAGTTGGAAAGGGAACGAAAAATGCTCTTTGTGCCGTCAAACCGCGATTGAAAACTGTTTATGCCGTGGCTTGTTGCTGTATGGCGGCGGCTTCCTGCACGGCATGACCGCAAAATCAGTCTGAAGCCTAACGGCCGATTTGTGTTAAAAAACGAGCGTCATTTAAATTTTGCTCAACCGAATTGCAAGAAAACATCCCGTAAATTGGGCACTTGGCCAGACGTTGAAGCAGAGGCCGCAATGGGGTGCTTTTGCTGCGGACTTGTTGACGGAGATTGATTTGCAAGCTGAAAATCATCAAATATGGTGCTGTTTTGGATGTTTTTCACACCGATTTGCGGCATATCGCGTTCTGTTTTATGCCCCATTGCCTTTCGTTCGATGCCTTGTTGGGCTTCAATTAATGCCT
>CAZURD010000041.1:4895-19553 GCA_964623445.1 uncultured Prevotella sp.
TGGGGCTTAACTTGAATTAGGTTAAATGTGCAAAATACACTTTATTTAAGTTTTGCATCGTAGCACGTTTTGCGAAAGATTACTATATTTGCAGTGTCAAACTTCCCTTGTTCGGCATTGCCCAAGGCGAGTTTCCAAATGGATAAAGATATAGTTTTAGTTAGTAGTTTTTATGGTAAAGTAGGAACTGGGCTGTGAAGTTCGGTTCTTTTTTGTCCATCTCGTCTTTTATTGCTATCTTTGCCGATGCCCATGTGCCGTGGCGTACCGCAACGCAAGTGCTTGTGAGGCTTGTGCTGGCGGCAATGCAAGTGGGCGCATTGGCATCACGGCCTAATTACTGACCAACAATTTTTTACCATTTATTATGAAGCTGAAATTAGCATTGACAATGGGTCTCGCACTTGTTTGCGTGGCATCATTCGGAAAGAAGAAGGTGGAGCAACTGTTCCCGGACGGAACTCCGATACCGGCATGGTTCTCCGACACGGCCAAGGTTGACGTGGATACGCTTGGGAAACGCTATGTGATTACCGAACATGGCGTGGCAAGTGACTCCACCATAATCCAGACGGAGCAGATTCAAGCCGTCATAGACAAGGCTGCCGCAGAGGGCGGAGGGCTTGTGGTGATACCGCGAGGGACGTTCCTCAGCGGGTCGCTGTTCTTCAAGCAGGGCACCAACCTCTATCTCGAAGAGGGCGCGAAGCTCAAAGGCAGCGACCGCATACGCAACTTCAAGCTCGTCAGGACGCGCATGGAGGGGCAGACGCTTGATTATTTCGCGGCACTGGTGAACGCTGACAGCATAAACGGATTCACCATCGCAGGCAAGGGCACTATCGACGGCAACGGCACAAACTATTGGGAGGAGTTCTGGATACGCAGGCAATACAACCGTCAGTGTACCAACCTCGAAGCCATGCGCCCGAGGCTGGTGTACATCTCGAATTGCCAGAATGTCACGGTGCAGGATGTGCATCTCGTGAACAGCCCGTTCTGGACCAACCATATATATCGCAGCGAATACGTGCGCTATCTTGATTGCTACATATATGCCCCGACAAGCGGCATAAAAGCGCCGAGCAGCGATGCCATCGACCTTGATGTCTGCAAGAATGTGCTCATCAAAGGGTGTTACATGAGCGTGAACGACGATGCCGTCGTGCTGAAAGGAGGAAAGGGAACATGGGCAGACAAAGACCCGGACAATGGACCAAACTCCAACATCATCATAGAGGACTGCACGTATGGCAAGGTGCATGGCTGCCTGACGCTCGGCAGCGAGTCGCTTCACGACCGCAATGTCATACTGCGCCGCTGCACGTTTTCCGATGCCAACCGCGTGCTGTGGCTCAAGATGCGCCCCGATACGCCGCAGCACTACGAGTATGTGACGATTGAAGACGTGAGCGGCGATTGCGCGAGCTTCCTCGTGGTGCGGCCTTGGACGCAGTTCTTCAAGCCTGAAGAGCGCGAGGACATGCCCCTGTCAAAGTGCAACAATATCGTGATAAGGAATGCGAAGGTGAAAAGCCGGAACTTCTTCGATGTCGGAAAGTCGGACAAGTATCATCTCACCGACTTCACCTTTGAGAACTGCGAGGTGGAGGATGAGAAGCAAGCATTCGACAAGACGCTCATAGACAACTGCACCGTGAGCGGCCTGACCATCAACGGCAATAAGGTGGAATGACCCGGAATGTTTGAGAAATCCGCCTTTGCCAGACATTGATTGCTCGTCGGCAAAGGCGGATTTCTCGTTTTTTTTCTTACCAAATAAGTAGTCCCGCGCAGACGGCAAGGCCGTAGACGAGCATGTTTCGTGAGGTTTCGCCGAGGCAGGCATTGAGGGCCTTGCCTCGGTCGATGCGCACAATCTTGCGGTATGTGGATGCGTGAAGCGGCAAGTAGGTGACGAGTGGCAGCGCGAAAGCCAGCGGATGGCCGAAAAGGGCAAACACAATGCCGCCGATGCAGCCCGTTATCCCGCAACTCAGGTACAGCCGCCGCCCGTTTTGCGCGCCGAGACGCACCACAATGGTAGTCTTGCCTTTCTCCCGATCGAGGTCTCTGTCCCTGTAGTTGTTGATTATCAGCAGCGTGTCGATGACGAATCCGCAGGCGGCAGAGGCCACGAACACCTGCCACGTGCAGGAGTGTAGCTGTATGTAGTAGGTGATGCAGACGGGAACAAGGCCGAAGAAGATGATCACAAGCACATCGCCAAGCCCCACGTAGGAGAGATATGTGGTGTAGAGGAAGCAGAACACCACGCATGTTGCGCCAACGAGTATCATTTCAATGCCGCCGTATAGCACGAGGGGCAGGCCGATTGCGCAGGCAATGCCGGTGGTGATGGCCATGGCGAGGCGCATGGCGCGCGGCGTGACCCACCCTTGGGCGCAGGCCCGGCGTGGCCCAAGCCGTCGCTCGGCATCGTCTGTGCCCTTGACGTAATCGAAATAGTCGTTGACGAAGTTGGCATCGATTTGCATTACGAATGCGAACAGCAGGCATAGGATTGCAGCCACCCAGTTGAACTGGTGGGCTGCGTTTGGGGTGTCGGCCCAAGCCAAGGCAAGACCTATCGCAACGGGCACGGCGGCTCCGGCCAGTGTCTTTGGACGCGATGCCAACATCCAAGCCCTTGTGGAATTTCTGGTTATTTCGTTTTTAGCCATAGGTGAGGGTGAAAGATAAAGAGTGTGAGCCAAGCGCATATTTGGCAGGAACGCATTGTCTGCCTGCTCGGTTTCTTTATGATATGCTTGCAAAAGTAGGCATAAATGTGTATATTTGCAAACGTATCGGCCGAAAAATGGGCTGGAGGGCTTCCCCTTGCATGTCGTTTTTCTGCCGGGGTCTGCTGCTTTTGCACGTCATTTAGTATAGCATGATAAACAATACTGCCAGTCTCGACTTGGTGGAATACGTAGAGACAAACATACTTCCGCGCTACGCAGCTTTCGACAAGGCTCATGGGTTGAGCCATGTGATGCGGGTGATTCGGAAGTCGTTGGAGCTTGCCCGCGTTGTTGGGGCGGATAGGGACATGGTTTATGTCGTGGCTGCCTACCACGACCTTGGGCTGGATGGCCCGCGCGCAATACATCACATCACAGGCGGACGCATCCTTGAACGCGACGCAAGGCTGCGCAAGTGGTTTTCGGAGGAACAGATAAAGATAATGAAGGAGGCTGTGGAAGACCATCGGGCATCTGCATCGCGCTCTCCGCGCAGTGTCTACGGCAAGATTGTGGCCGAGGCAGACCGCGATCTCGACCCTGCCGTGGTGCTGCGGCGTGCCGTTCAGTTCGGCCTGGATAATTATCCGCAGTTGGATCGTGAGGGGCAATGGCAGCGTTTCAGGGCACATGTTGTGGACAAATATTCTGTCAAAGGGTACATAAGGCTGTGGCTGCCACAATCTCCAAACGAGGAGAATCTCCGTAAATTGCGCGAGTTGATAGCCAACCAGAGTGCCTTGCGCGCCGAGTTCGACAGGATATTCGCGGAAGAAATGGCCGGGAATCAGGGACAGTAGGGCAGCTGAAACTTGGCTGCGTGAACCGGCATTTTATTGCTGTGACGCATGAATATGAAAAGAGCCGCATCGTAACTCTCTGGAGTTTGATGCGGCTCTTGGTGTTTCTTAGGCATTGACGGGCGTTGCGTCCCGTTGCCGTTTTTGCCTGTCATGCCGTCGAGAGGACATTCACAGGCATCCGTTCAGGCTTTAAGCCTCGGCGGGAGCAGCCTCGGTGGTGGCGTTGGCAGCCTCTTCAGCAGCCTTGGCGGCCTCTGCTTCTGCCTTTGCTGCGGCAGCGGCGGCTTTCTTGTCGGTCACTTTCTTGGCTATCTCCTCATTGACTTTCTTCTCTGCCTCAAGGTTCTTTGCGTAGGTTTCCTTCTTGGCCTTTTCGTCGTTGAGGCGTATTTGCTCAAGCCCTTTCTGCTTGTCGGCTTTCCATGCATCGAACTTGTGCTGTGCGGTTTCGTCGTCGAAAGCACCTTTCTTCACACCTCCACGCAGGTGTTTCATAAGGTACACACCCTCACGGCTAAGGATGTTGCGCACGGTATCGGTGGGTTGAGCACCCACTTCCACCCAGTAAAGAGCGCGATCGAAATTCAAATCCACCGTCGAAGGGTTGGTGTTGGGGTTGTAAGTGCCAATCTTTTCAATGAACCTACCATCACGTGGTGCCCTTGAGTCAGCGATGACGATGCGGTAGAAGGCATAGCCCTTGCGCCCGCCGCGCTGTAGTCTGATTTTTGTTGCCATTTTAGCGTTTTACTTTTATTATGGTTTGAATTTTATGCCCCTATCTCGTAAGGGCGGTGCAAATTTACAACTTTAGCGCAGTTTGCCGTGTTTGGGAATGCTTTATTTTTTATTTTTTAACCAGCGTGATGCCTACTTGCATTCCGTCAATGCTGCTCATAAGCGATGTAACGGACGACAATGTGCTGCTCGACGACTGGCTTCCAAGTGTCTTGAACAGGTCGAGCAGTTTCGTCGCGTCTGTCACGAACATGAGCTTGCTGCTACTCAGCTGTGTGGTCACGGGCACGGTGCGTGTTCCGTAGATAAGGTTGAGTTGTGAATCGGACACGCTCCACTTGCCTTTAATCTCGCGCGAGTTAATGTTTGTGGTGAAAGTGCTGTCCTCTTTGAACGTAATCGTGAATGAGCCTGCCTCAAATCCGAACTTGCTGAGCTGTTCTTGCAACTTGTCCTCTATTTTGCTTGATGCTATTGAAGCTCCTGCGCTCGAAAGAAGATTGTCTGATTCAAACACGATGGCGGGTTCGGAATACTCCCACGTGCCGATGAGCTTGTTGGAAGTGGCTTGTTTGCTGCTGGAGAACACGGACATCAGGTCTGATATTATGCTGCTCGTCGATGACGATGAAGAAGACGACGATGAAGACGATGAACTGCTGCTGCCGGTCAGGCCGCTTATGATGTTCCCAAGGTTGATTTGTGCGTTCGCGCTCGCGCTAAAGGCGAGAATGGCCACGCAAAGGACGAGAGTCCTTGCAAATGAATGTTTTTTCATGTCTGTATGTTTGTTAAAAGTCGTGCGAGGGTGGTTTATAGTCACAATGTGTCAAATAGAATACATTATAGTTTGTGTCTTTTGACATTTTCTGATGGTGCAAGTCGTGCAGCCATCATACCGTCTTCCGGCATCATTAGCGTGATGCTTTCATCTTCAGTATGGCCGCTCCCCATGCTTCAACATTCACGTCAATGCTTCCGTCGCGTACAAGTTTCACGGTCATTTTTTCTCCTGTGAGCTGTTCGGTGGCCGTCGCGCGTTTCTCATCGATGCCGAGGAAGTCGAAAGCGTGTGCCGGAATGCGTACAGACATCTTGGCCGGTGAATCAGAGAAGTTGGCCGCTACGAGCAGCATGTCGCTGCCCGCCTTGCGCAGGAAGGCAAAATGGCGGGATGGGTCGAAGCCGTCTGAAGCATTGTTGGCATACATGAGGTCGAATGATTCCCCTTCGGCCACGGCCCGTTCCTTAGCCACAATGCCCAACACCTTATTGTATATGGCGTAAAGTTCGGCCTCGTCGCTTGACAGTTTGCCTTTGGCTGCTCGGCAGAGAGTGTCGATGCTCCAGTAGTCGAATATGGTTGTGCGTCCATCGCGGCCGCTGAAGCCCTCCTTGTCCATTCCGCGCTCGCCATACTCTTGTGCTGCATAGAGCATGAATGGGTTTCGTCCGAACAGCGCGCTCACTACGAGGGCTGGCACACCACGCCGTCCGTTGCCGGCGAAGAAGTCGCTTGCGAGACGTTGTTCGTCGTGGTTTTCGAGGAAATAAAGCATCTTTGAGCGGATGTCGTCCACGGTCTGCCATGCTCCTGTGATAGCCGTGGCGGGACATTGGCCGCAGGTGACGGCGCGCACGGTGTCGTACATGCCCACCTTGTCGTATAGATAGTCGAATCCCGAAGCGATGTAGTGACGGTATTCACACGGGTTATAGACTTCCCCGATGAACAGAATGTCCGGGTGGGCGGCTTTCACCTTTTCGGTTGCCCATGCCCAAAACTCCGCAGGCACCATCTCAGCCATGTCACATCTGAATCCGTCCACGCCCTTGGCTGCCCAGAACAGCAAGATGTCGAGCATCTTGTGCCATGTGCTTGGGGTAGGTGAGAAATGTCCGATGCGGCCTGCATAATAGTCCACGCCATAGTTCAGCTTCACGGTTTCATACCAGTCGTTGACGCTTGGCGACGGCCCGAAGTGGTCGTTGCCTGTTGCCTTGGCCGGGCGTTCCACGTAGTCGGCCATTCCATCGGCGGCAAGGCTGAAGTGCGGGGAGAATGTGCAGTCGGGGCAATAATAAAAGTTGTTTTGAGGGTCGAAGCCTTTTTGAGGGTCATCGCCCTCGCCGAGGTCAGCCACGCCCACGGGCTTTGATGTGGAGTGGTATTGCCGTGCCACGTGGTTGGGCACGAAGTCAATTATCATTTTCAGTCCCTCTGCATGAGTGCGGCTTACGAGCTGCTCGAACTCCTCCATGCGTTGGCTGGCATCGTATGCCAAGTCGGGGTCTACGTCGTAGTAGTCAATGATGGCGTATGGCGAGCCTGCTTTTCCTTTCACGATCGCAGGGTGGCTTCGTTCGATGCCTTTGTCCGAGTAGTCTGTCTGCGATGCGTGTCGTATCACCCCCGTGTACCATACGTGCGTGATTCCCATCGCCTTGAGTCTTTTCAGCTCCTTGCTGTCGATGTCGTTCATCTTGCCCGAACCATTCTGTGCCAGTGTCCCGTTTTCAATGCGGGTCTCGCACCTGTTTGAGTGCAGGCGGGTGAATATTTGGTATATTATTATCTTGTCAGACATATTCCGTTGTAAGTTGTCCCGGGCTGTTTTTGGAGTGCAGGGTCAGTCAGTGCCGTTTCGGCGTCTTTTCAAATGGAGGGAGTCAAGAAACCCTTTCTTCCTTGCTTTGTTATTGGTGCATGATGCGGTTCTTGTGGAATGCGTTCAGCCGGGTGGCCGTCTTTTCCGTGTTCCGTATCGTGTGCCAATGCAAGTGAAATGGTTTCTTGCCTCCTTCGGCCATACGTTGGTTTCGGAAACGTTTAGATTCCGTGGGCGGTCACGTTCTTGTCGATGCGGGCTATCATGCCTTGCAGTGCCTTGCCGGGTCCGCATTCGGTGAAGTCATCGGCTCCGTCGGCAATCATGTTCTGCACGCACGAAGTCCATCTCACGCTGCTTGTGAGCTGTGCAATGAGGTTGGCCTTGATTTCGGCAGGGTCGGTGTGTGGCTTTCCGTCCACGTTCTGGTAGACGGGGCATTTGGGCGTTGCTATTTCGGTGGCCTCAATGGTGGCTTGCAGCTCGTCCTTGGCGGGCTGCATGAGTGGCGAGTGGAACGCTCCGCCCACTTTCAACGGGAGCGCACGCTTTGCTCCTGCGGCCTTGATCTTTTCGCAAGCCTCTGCAATTGCTTCAATGTCGCCGGATATTACGAGCTGTCCGGGGCAGTTGTAGTTTGCCGGCACCACCACGTGTCCCTCGCGGCTTACTTCGGCGCATATTTCCTCAATCTTCTCGTCGGGCAGTCCTACGATGGCAGCCATGGTCGATGGCGTTGCCTCGCAAGCCTTCTGCATGGCCATTGCGCGTGCATATACAAGGCGAAGGCCGTCCTCGAAGCTCAGTGCGCCGGCGGCGGTGAGGGCTGAAAATTCGCCGAGGGAGTGCCCGGCGACCATCGACGGGTTGAAAGCCTCACCCATGCACAGTGCGCTGATGACGCTGTGGAGGAACACGGCGGGCTGCGTCACCTTCGTTTGCTTCAGGTCGTCGTCCGTTCCTGCAAACATAATGTCGGTGATGCTGTAGCCAAGTATGTCGTTGGCTTTCTCGAAAAGCTCCTTAGCCAGTGGGTTGCTGTCATACAAGTCCTTGCCCATGCCCACGAATTGGGCACCTTGTCCGGGAAAAACAAATGCTTTCATTGCTTTCTGTCTTGTTTGTATAATAATGTATTTAGGCCGCAAATTTACGCTTTTTTCCTGATAAGTGTACCATTAAGTTGAAAGATTGTGGCTCTCTTCGCCTTTCCAGGGCCATGCGTGCGGAACACTTTAGCGTGAGTGAGCGGATAATACTGAATGCCAAATGAGCCGCACCGACTGTTTTCTGAAGATTCTGAAAGTGTTAGATGCGTTTGCCATGCGTCCGGCGGGAAAGGCCGTCCGGACTGCTGTGCGGCGGGGTTGTCGCAGTTCTAATATTGGCAAAGCAAACCCGCATGACATGTGCGCTGCGGTTTCCCGTTGCGCCATGTCATGCGGGCAGAGTGTTGTGTCTTATTAATCAGTCGAGCTGGGCGAGCTTGTTGTCGCTGCCGAGCACGTCGATGATCTTGTGCTTGTACATGTCTTCCATCAGGTCGCGAGCCGGGCCGCAGTACTTGCGCGGGTCAAACTCGGCGGGTTTCTCGGCCAGCGTCTTGCGCACGGCGGCGGTGAAGGCCAGACGAGAGTCGGAGTCTATGTTTATCTTGCACACTGCGCTCTTTGCGGCCTTGCGCAGCTGCTCCTCGGGTATGCCCACTGCGTCGGGCAGCTTGCCTCCATACTGGTTGATCATGTCGACGTATTCCTGTGGCACGGAAGAAGAGCCGTGGAGCACGATGGGGAATCCGGGTAGCTTCTTCATTATCTCGTCGAGCACGTCGAATGCCAATGGCGGGGGCACGAGGCGACCTGTCTCCGGGTCGCGGGTGCATTGCTCGGGCTTGAACTTGTAAGCGCCGTGCGATGTTCCGATGGAGATGGCGAGAGAGTCTACGCCCGTCTTCGTCGTGAAGTCAATCACCTCCTCGGGCTTAGTATAGTGGGAAACCTCCGAGGCCACTTCGTCCTCGACACCGGCCAGCACGCCAAGCTCGCCTTCCACTGTCACGTCGTATTGGTGTGCATATTCCACCACTTTCTTCGTCAGAGCCACATTCTCGTCGTAGGGCAGCGAAGAGCCGTCAATCATCACTGATGAGAAGCCCATGTCCACACAGCTCTTGCAAAGCTCGAAGCTGTCGCCGTGGTCGAGGTGAAGCACTATCTCCGGATGGTTGCAGCCAAGTTCCTTGGCATATTCCACCGCGCCCTCGGCCATGTAGCGCAGCAACGTCTGGTTGGCGTAGTTGCGCGCGCCTTTCGACACCTGAAGAATCACGGGCGATTTAAGCTCCGATGAGGCCTTGATGATGGCTTGCAGTTGCTCAAGGTTGTTGAAATTGAAAGCCGGTACGGCATATCCGCCGTCGATGGCTTTCTTGAACATCTCGCGCGTGTTTACGAGACCTAATGACTTGTAATTTACCATAATAATATTGTTTGAAAGTAAACTCGCATCCATTGCTGTCCGCAAAGTTAACATTTAAATCCCGTATGCACAAAGTTTTGGGCTTGTTTTAAAACTAAAATATTGTTACCCGTTGGCGGGCGATGTTGCTCTTTCTGTTTGGCCGTAGCTCTTTTGCTTTTTGGCGAACATCCCTTGGGATAATGTGCTTTTGTCCTTCAGTGCGTCTCTCCCCTCACAAGTCTTTCGCAGTCGGCGTGGGAGAAGCCTATGTAGTTGTCGATGGCCACGTCGCAGAGCGGCAATACGGCTTCTTGCGGGTTGGTGGTACACAGTCCCACGACGCGCATCTTTGCCGCGCGTCCTGCGCGCAGTCCGTTGAAGCTGTCCTCAAACACCACGCATTCCGCCTCCGATGCGCCGAAGCGTGCAGCGGCTTTTTGGTAGCAGTCGGGCGAGGGCTTGCTCTCCGCGAAGTCCTCCGAGGTGAGAATGGCATCGAACATGCTTTGGAACTCCGGCCGTTTGGCGTAGACTGCTTCCATCTTCATGCGGTTTGAACTTGTCACCACGGCCGTCTTCACCCCGAGCGAGCGCAGTTCGGCCACGAACGGCTCAAAGCCGGCAACGTAGTCGAGCGTCATCCGTTGCTCAAACTCGTTCAGTCGGCGGGTTATCAACTCCTGTTTTGCTGCGAGCTGTCCGCTGAAATAGCGGTCGTATATCTGCGTCAGCGTCTGTCCCTTTATTTCCTGTTCAAGTCCGGGACGTTCCGGGTGGAACTCGCGGCATTGCTCGCCCCAGAACATTGTGTACTGTGGTTCGGTGTCGAACACCACGCCGTCCAAGTCGAAAAGGGCGGCCTTGAAAGTCGTCTCTGTCATGGTTGTGTCTTGGATAGTCTTTCGGGGAATGTGTCCTGCGCAATCAGGATTGTGCGAAACGCCCCCTGCGGGTAGTTGGGAAATGCCGTTCGGCGGTTTATTCATAGTCGTCCACCACGGCGTTCACAAAGTCCATCATGGGCTTTCCTGCCTTGAACACCTCCTCCATCCTGTCGAGCCAGTCGGTCTGCTCGAAGAAATCGTCGCTCACGGAGTGCCAGCAGCAGTAGTCTTTCATGCGCAGGTAGCCTATGTGGGCGTAGTCGCGCGGGAATCCCGAGGGGCACGTCTTCAGCCTTTCGAGTCCGAATCCCTGCTTCGAGTCCCACGTAGCGTCTTCGGGCGCACCGAAGTAGCGCACGAACTCCGGGCTTTCCACGCATCGCAGCCACTCCTCCTCGTTTGCCATTATCTCGTTGCGGCACGCCGTCAGGATGTTCGTCGGCAGGTAGTAGTTGCCGCAGCTCAACTTGCATACTCCCGGTTCAAGGTGGATGTAGTAGCCGCCGTGCAGCGATTTTTTGCCGTGTGCGGCGATGTATGCGCCGAGGTGTCTCTTGTATGGCGACTTGTCGGCGGAGAAGCGTGTGTCGCGGTAGAAGCGGTAAGTGGCATCTTTCGTCGTGATGTGAGCCACTGAGGGGTCGAACGCCGCTATGCGGGCGATGGCTTCGGTCACGCCCTGTTCAAATTCGGAGCGTGCCTTTTCGTAATCGTCCTTGTGTGCCAAGAACCAAGGGCGGTTGTTGTTTGCCGCCACTTGTGCGAGGAAAGCCAGTATTTCAGTAGATTTCATAGTGTTACTTGAATCTTGTCGGCGTGCAAAAGTAGGGAAAAATATTCGTATTTTGCAACGAATGACTTACTTTTGCAGTGTATGACAAGGAGAGAACGATATGAAATTGTGCTCGCGCATTTCCGCCGCGAGATGCCAAACGCGGCCACTGAGCTTGAGTTTGGCAGTGTGTTCCAGTTGCTTGTGGCCGTGGTGTTGAGCGCACAGTGTACCGACAAGCGCGTCAATACGGTCACGCCGGAGCTGTTCGCCCGCTATCCGTCGGCCGATGAGATGGCCAAGGCGGAGCCGGACGACATTCTCGACTGCATCTCCAGCGTGTCTTACCCCAACGCCAAGGCGCGCCATCTCGTCGGTCTGGCTCGCGCCATCGTCGAACGCCACGGCGGCGAAGTGCCAAGCGACATGGATGCCCTCCTGGCTTTGCCCGGCGTGGGGCGCAAGACGGCCAACGTGATGCTCTCCGTTGCTTTCGGTCAGGCGGCAATGGCCGTAGATACGCACGTCTTCCGCGTGAGCCATCGCCTCGGCCTTGTGCCCGAATCTGACGACACCCCGCTAAAGGTGGAGCGTACACTCGTGAAGAACATCCCCGCAGCCGACATCCCTGCGGCTCACCATTGGCTGATTCTTCATGGCCGTTACGTCTGCACAGCCCGCAAGCCGCATTGCGACAGCTGTCCGTTCGTGCAGTTATGTCCCGCCGCCAAGGCCGGTCTAAAGTCTTGATGCCGCAGGAATGCGTATGCGGCAGTGAGGCAAGCATCCCGCCTGCTCGCCGTGTGGGCGTGCGGGGCGGGATGCCTTAGGTCAGAGACAGCAGTCAACCATTGTGGTCAAACGTACCATCCGGGGATGTAGGATGACGGCTGGTAACGGTCAGAGAAGTCCTCGTTGTAGTGGTTGTCAAGCTCGAACAGTTCCTCGTTGTACGATTTTCTTCTTGGTTTCATGGTCTGTTTCCTCCATCCGGCCCGCTGTCTCGCACGGGCCTTTTATTTCCCTGTGACGGACGCGAGACAACATCCGTAAGCAAATATACGCTTTTACTCCGCAGGTTGTTCGCCTGAGAGGCGTTTTTTTTGCCTTGCCTTGCTTTTTTTGCTCTTTTTCGCATATCCCACGGTTGCGCCTTGTCGTCCTTCTTGTGGAAAAGCCGTAACTTTGCGCCAGCCTGCCTTCGGCATGTCGGAGGCGGTCTTATGTAACGATAAAGGAGCGGAAAAGATGCGAATAAAGATGAATGTCGTGCGTTGGTATGACCGCCTGTGGGCCGCTTTTGCCTATTTCACGGGTCTGCCCATGTTGCGCCTCTACCGTCCGCCTCGCGGGGCGTTTTCCCATGTGGCAGACTTCTGGCCGCTGACAGGCTGGCTCACGGGGCTGCTCATGGCCTTGACCATATATTTTGGCTCAATCCTCTTTCCCTATCTTGTGGCGGTTGTGCTGGCCGTGGCTCTGCGTGCATTGCTCACGAGGGCGATGCACGAGGGCGATTTGTGCTCCTTTGTCGATGGACTTGCCTATGGCCGTGGCAGCAGCGAAAACGCAATACTTGCCATGACGGGTGCGAGTGTGGGCAAGGCTGGGGTGGTCGGCTTGGTGGTCTATGCCTTGCTTCTCTGCTCTTCGCTCGGCTCTGTGGATTATCTCGTGGCAACGGTCACGGTGTTTGCCGCCGACCCGTTCTCAAAGATGGTGGCCGCCCAGCTCACGATGATGATGCCCCGGTCTTCGGAATTTATCCCAATGAGGCGCGGCGACTTGTGGGAAAAGCCCGGCGTGGCAGCCGGCGTGTGGCTGGCTGTGCAGGGCTTGCTGCCGATGGCGGCCTACCTCTATTATATGGGCGACCTCAGCCGTATGCAGTATGTGGTGTTTGTCCCGTGCCTCCTGATGTATGCGCTCTATGTTCTCCTGTCGCGCAGGCTGCATGGCCACACTCCCGGGAGTTGCGGTGCGGTGGCTCTCCTCGTGGAACTCTCCGTCTATCTCGTAGTGGCGAGCATTTACGGGGGAGAGTAGGGCGCGTGGTGCGTGGCCGTCAGCGCACCCGCAGTTTGTCGCCCACCTTTATCTGGTAGTTCGCGGGCATCTTGTTCAGCTTGTAGAGGCTCTTCAGCTTGATGCCGTAGAGCTGTGAGATGGTGTACATCGATTCGCCGTTGGCCACGGTGTGCAGTCTTCCCTTGTATTCCTTGGGGGCTTTGCTGCGCTTCTCTTTGAGGTAAACGATGTCGCCCTCGTCAAGCACGGTGTTCTTGTCCAGCTCGTTGTAGCGTGCCAGCTTGCGCCGCGAGATGTCCAGTTCCTTTGCGAGACTCTTGAAAGTGTCGCCTGCCCGTGCCTTTATGTAGTAGTTTTTGTTGAACGAATATATGGGGTGCAGGTCGCTTTCCGCGCCGTGTTCGGCCATGAACTTGTCGTAACCCTTTGCCTTGTCATACTTGTAGAGCTTGTAGCACTCAATGATGTCTATCAGTTTTTCGGCATATCGCGGGTTTGTGGCATACCCTGCGGCTTTCAGTCCCTTTGCCCAGCCCTTGTAGTCGGTGATTTTCAGTCGGAACAGTCGGCTGTAGCGTGGGCTGTTCACGAGGAAGCGCGAGTGGTCTTCGTAGCTTTCCTTTACGTTGCGGTAGGCTCTGAAGCACTCGTTCGGCGCATCGTCGTCGTAGCGTGTCGTAGCTCCCGTCCATCCGTGGCACTTTATCCCGAAGTGGTTGTGTGACCGTGTGGCAAGGCGGCTCTTGCCCGCTCCCGACTCAAACACGCCTTGTGCGAGCGTGATGCTGGCCGGTATGCGGTATTTCTTCATCTGTTCGATGGCCAAGTCCTTGTGGCGGTCGATATAGTCTTGGTAGCTTTTGTTCCATTTCACCTGCGCCATTGCGGCAAGGTGCGCGATGGCCAATAGAGCCAAGAGTATGTTTCTTTTCATTTTCAGGAGTAAGTTTTGCGTGCGTTTGCCTTGTGGCTGCGCAGTGGCTTGCAGTGCTTGCAGAGGCAGGATTATGTCGGAAAGTTGTGCAAAAATAATGAAAACGCGCTACATCCTGCCTCGTTTTCATTAAATTTGCGGGAAAATATGCTTTATTATGGTAGAAAAAGAGATACGGACAAAGTACGCCTCGTGCAGGCCCGACGAGCTTGTCGAGGCCGATGCCATGCTTGCCCGCATGGCCGTTGAGGCCACCAATGGTTCCTACGTGCCCTATTCCGGCTTCCGTGTGGGCTGCGCCGTGCTGCTCGCCAATGGCGAGACGGTCGTTGGCTGCAATCAGGAGAATGCCGCGTTTTCCGTCACCATTTGCGCCGAGCGCACCGCGTTGTTTGCTGCGGGCGCACGCTTCCCCGGCGTGCCGGTGGTCGCCTTGGCCGTGGCCGCCCGCAATGCCGATGGCCTTCTGGCTTCACCCGTGACCCCGTGCGGCACTTGCAGGCAGGCAATGGTGGAGACCGAGGTGCGCTCCGGGCAGCGGTTGCGCATCATTCTCTACGGTTCGGAGAGTGTCAGCATCTTCGATGGCATCGAAGGACTGCTTCCCCTGTCGTTCACCGACGGGCAGATGAAGTGAACGTCGCGGTTAAGAAGCTGTTTTGAATTTATCGTGCGATGATTTG
>CAZURD010000042.1:0-19438 GCA_964623445.1 uncultured Prevotella sp.
GTGCTGTGTTAGTTGCATTTTGATTAACTTTGCATTGTGTTAAGGTGAAAAGATAAAAAAACAATAGGAGTATGGTGCATAAGGAGATTAAAATGGATGCGTTGCTTGAAAGCCGAGACGCTGTGAATAAATGGATGGAACGGTTCGGCGTGCGCTTTGGCGTGTACAAGGACGGGGTATTCAACGAACAGTTGTTCCCGTTCGATTCCATACCGCGAGTGATTGAAGCGGAGGAATGGAAGGAACTGGAGCGGGGTCTCGTGCAGCGTGTGGACGCCCTGAATAAATTTCTGTATGACATCTACCATGAGAAGAAGATTCTACAGGATGGGGTTGTTCCCGAAGACTTCGTTTATTCCTCCAAGGGATTCATGCCGGAATGTGAGGGCATCACGCCGCCGGGTGGCGTATATGCCCATATTGCCGGCATCGACCTTGTGCAGGCAAAGGACGGGCGGTGGTATGTGCTGGAGGACAACCTGCGCATCCCCTCGGGGGCTTCCTACCCGATGATTGCGCGTACCATTACGCGCAAGGTGTCGCCGCAGACTTTTCAGGAAAACACTGTGGCCGACAACCGTGACTATGCCGATTTGTTGCGGAAGATGGTGGAGTCGGTCAACGACGACAGGGGCATCCCCGTGATACTGACGCCGGGACGCTACAACTCCGCGTTTTTCGAGCATTCATACCTGTCCGAGAAAGCCGGCTTCATGTTGGCATTCCCTGGCGACATGGTTGTGGAGGACGACACGGTGTACTATGTGGGCATGTACAAGGAGAAGTTACGGGTGGGCAGCATCTACCGCCGCGTCAGTGACGAATACCTCGACCCGCTGGTGTTCAACCCGTCGTCGCTGCTTGGCGTGCCGGGGTTGATGCAAGCCTACAAGAAAGGACGGGTGGCCGTTATCAATGCCTTGGGCAACGGCGTGGCCGACGACAAGGGCATCTATTATTTTGTACCCAAGATGGTGGAATACTACTTGGGCGAACAGCCCATCCTGCACAACGCACCGACCTATCTGCCCTATTATGAGGACGACCGCCGCTATGTGACGGAACACTTGGAGAAGCTGGTAGTCAAGGACGTGAGCGAAGCGGGAGGCTACGGGGTCGTGTTCGGGCGTGACCTTTCGGAAGAACAGGCCGCCCGCCTAAAGCAGCTGGTGAACGATGAGCCGCGCCGGTGGATTGCCCAGGAAGTCATCGACTTCAAGGACTTGGAAATACTTGAGGGGAATGAGCGCGTGCCGCGCAAGGCCGACCTGCGTGCGTTTGTCGTTTCGGGCAAGGACACCGTGGTGTGGAAGAGCGGCTTGACACGTTTCTCGCGCAATCCGAAATCTTTCGTGGTCAACTCCTCGCAGGGCGGCGGTTTCAAAGACACTTGGATTATGGACAAATAGGAATAAACAGGTATGACAGAAGAAAGAATGGGACAGGGGCATTCCACGGGCGTGGCCACGTGCAGCCCGGAGGAAGTGCTCCCTTTGAATAGCTACGGATCACAAATACAAACCATTATGATGCACAATGCCATATCAGCCATTAAGGCCAACCACTTGTTCTGGTTGGGACGTTATGCGGAGCGGGTGTATCTTTGTTTGCACCTGTTGCGCCGTTACTACGACAAGTCCATCGACAAGACGGGGCGGGAATATGAAGAGTACTGTCGGAAGCTGGAAGTGGAAAACCCTTATGATGGTAAAGACGCTTTCCTCCTGGGTTACATGTATGATGCCGGCAATGCGTCGTCCTTGCTTACGGGCATGGAGCGTGCGTATGACAATGCCGTCGTGTTGCGTGAGGAAATCAGCAGCGAGGTGTTGTCGTACATCCAGCTTTCGCGCAGCCTGATCCGTAGAAAGGCGGAAGAGCAGGACGAAAACATCACGGGGCTGCAAGACGTGACCGACTACCTGATGGCCTTTTGGGGTTCTGTGGACGAACGCATCCTGCAAGGCCGGGTGCACGACATCCTTTACATAGGGCGTTGGGTTGAAGAGATGGACCTGCATTTGCGTTTCGACTATCCGTTCTATCGCATCCGCAGCACGTTCGACCAACTGAAGCTCATAGCCGGACACGAGGACGGCAGCCTCTTCTTCGACCGCATGATGCTGCAAAAGCTGGATGAGATGCTGACGGAGCAGTGCTATGCTGACGGCAACAAGGCGGCCTTGCTGAAATATGTCAACCAGTTGGTGTTGCTTTAAGGGGATGGCGAAAGGAGACGGTGACGGATGAGTCGGTACTTTTATAACTACCAGACCATAGTCCGCTTTAGCCAACCCGTCCACGACCACGCTTTTCTCCTGCGGTGTATGCCGCAGGAGAATGCCTGCCAACGGTGCGTGAAACGAGACTTGTTCGTCTGCCCGGACACCCGCGTGCGTCACGATTACGACGTGTGGGGAAACGGCATACAATACGGCAGTCTGCTCAACCCGCACGACTCGTTTGTGTTTGTCAGTTGCGGCGAGGTGGAACTGTCGCCCTACCGTATTCCCGATGCCGACGCGGGGGCACTCTACCGTGTGGCGACCGCGCTGACCGAGCTTTCGGCCCCCATGAGGGCTTTTGCCGGTGAGCGGGGCGGGGGCGGCACGGCGCGCGACGTGGCCTGCCGCCTGTCGCAGGAGCTTTCCGCCTACATGGAATACCGCCCCGGTTCGACAAGCAACGCCACGATGGCCGCCGCCGCTTTCGGGCAGCGTGCCGGCGTGTGCCAGGACTATGCCCACATACTGATAGCCCTGTGCCGCGACCGTGGCATTGCGGCACGCTACGCCAACGGCTTCATCGATGGAGTGGGGGAGACACACGCCTGGGTGGAAGTGTACGACGACGGGGCGTGGTGGGGCATCGATCCCACGCACAACTGTTGGGTGACAGACGGTTACATCAAGGTGGGGCACGGGCGCGACGAGGCCGACTGCCCCGTGAGCCGTGGCGTGTTCACCGGCCTTTCCGGGCAACAAACAGAAATACGGATTATAGTAGAACGATTAATATGATAAAAACAGTAGTGTCAACCGCTCTCCCGATAGACGAACGGTTGGCCGTCAAGAAAAACGTCATCAGCCACGGCACGGGTGGCAAGCGTCTCTGCATCGTGACGGGGACGCATGGCGACGAACTGGAGGGCCAGTACGTTTGTTTCCGGATTGCCGAGATCTTGAATGCCAACCCGGACAAGCTGGACGGCACGGTGGAGATTTATCCTGCCCTCAACTCGCTGGGAATAGACTCCATGACGCGGGGTATCCCAAACTTCGACATTGACATGAACCGAATCTTTCCGGGCAATCCCAACGGCACGATGGCCGAACACACGGCGTATGAGGTGCTGAACGACCTGAAAGGGGCGGACATGGTGATAGACATCCACTCCAGCAATATCTTCTTGCGCGAGATACCGCAAGTGCGCATCAACGTCAACATGGCCGGTTCGTTGGTGCCGCCGGCTCGCCTGCTCAACATGGATTTCATCTGGATTCACGAGGCGGCCACCGTCTTGGAGGCCACTCTGGCCCATTCGCTGAACAGCATCGGCACTCCCACGCTGGTGGTGGAGATGGGAGTGGGTATGCGTATCAATTACAGCCTTGGCAGCCGCCTTGTGATTGGCATCCTGAACCTGATGCACCACATGGGGATGTGGCGGGAAGCTCCCGCCTGGCCGATTTCAGAGCCTGTCGTGTCCGTTATTGGTGAGGTACACTTTGTGAACGCCTCGGTGTCTGGCATATTCCTGACGGATATGCACAACAACAGCATGGTGAAGGAGGGGGATGAAATAGGGCGCATCGTTTCCTCGCTTACGGGAGAGGTGCTGCAAAGGGTCGTGTCGCCTGTAGGGGGGCTGCTGTTTACCATCCGTGCCTATCCCGTGGTCTACGAAGGCTCCCTGCTGGCACGCATACACCGTCTGTAGTGCCTGAAGCCGGAGGGACGCGCTTGGCAATCACGTTGTACGGTGAAGATAATGGTTTAAAAACATTTGCATGAAAAGAGAAATACTGTTCAGTATGGAAACGCCTTTCCGTGGCACATTCCGCATCCACGGTTTCCGTTTCGGGGAGGGAAAAAAGAGCTTGGCCATTGTGGGTGCCATGCGGGGCGACGAGATTCAGCAACAATACGTATGCTCGCAGCTGGTGCGGATCTTGCGCGAGCTGGAGGAAAAGGGGCAGCTGGCGACCGGATGCGAGATATTGGTCATCCCTTCAGTCAACCCGTCTTCCATGAACATTGAGAAGCGTTTCTGGGCTATGGACAACACGGACATCAACCGTATGTTCCCCGGTTATGAAGAGGGGGAGACCACGCAACGCATCGCGGCGGGGCTGTTCCGTGCCATCGAGGGCTTTGAATACGGCATACAGATGGCCAGCTATTACATTCCGGGAGACTTCATACCCCACGTCCGCATGATTCGCACGGGGTATGAGGACGTGGAAACAGCGCGGCTTTTTGGGATGCCATACATCTGTCTGCGCGATCCGCTGCCGTTCGACACCGCGTTGCTCAACTACAACTGGCAGGTTTGGAACACCAAGGCCTTTTCCGTTTACGGGGGGCAGAGCAACCATATCGTGGGAGAGGCCAGCCGTTACGTCATCGCCACGGTGCTGCGGTTCATGTATCGGGTGGGGCTTTCCACGTTCGAGGGTGTCATGTGGCCCGACTACAGTTCGCGCCTTGTCAACGAAAACGACCTTGTGACAGTGAGTTCACCACGCCCCGGCTTCTTCTTCCGTCTGAAATCAGCACGCGATGAGGTGCGCCGTGGCGAAGAGCTTGCCCGTATCATCGACCCATACACGGGCGAGGTGGAAGCCAGCATATTGTCGCCTGTGGACGGTGTGGTGTTCTTTGCGCACAACAAGCCGCTGGCTCTTCAGGCCTCCCCGCTGTTCAGGCTCTATGAGCCGTGAGCTTTTCCCCTTGTGGCCGGCGGGCAGCGTGACGGAAATGCCTGCCGGCCACGCGCTTTTTTGAAGATGCAGAGCCGTCAGGGGCAAAGGCAATTGTCATCTTTCCCCGTCCGTTCTATTTCTTTTCCGCTGCATACATCACTCTGCGAACGCCTGCTTGTGACAGTGCCCGCTTCACGTCCTCTATTACGGCCATGCGCGTTTGTCGGTCGGCCTTTATGCAGACGGTGAGGCGCGAGGCATCTTCCGTGGTCATGCGGCTGCGTTCTTGGCGTATGATGGCCGGTATTTCGTCTATGGTGGCGAGGCGGTCGTCGACCTGTATGCGCGTGTCGACAGCCTTGTCGTTGCCGTTGTGGGCTGTGGGTGTCCCGATGTAGACGTAGATTGTGCCCCGTTTGCTCTCCGCACGCTCCACGTGCTGGCTTTCCGGCACGTCGTAGTCCACTTTCATTTCGGTGTCGCGTATGTGCGTGACAATCATAAAGAAGAACAGAACGGTGAACACAAGGTCGGGCAGTGAGGCCGTGTTCAGCCCCGGCACGTCGTGGCTGGTGTGTCGGAAGCGTCTCATTGGCCGCCTCCTTCCTCCTCTGCCGGGGCTTCGCTGACGTGTTGCGGGAAGCAGGTGCGTATGGCTTCGCGCTGTTCCGGCGAGCATTTTGCGTAGGCTTGTCCGAACTTCTTGCGTGCGAGAGCGTTGCGCAGGTCGGCGTAGGCCGAGGCGATGGCTTCCTGCGCGGCGAAGTAGGCGGCGTAGCTCGTTGCCCGTGAGGTTTGCAGCAGTATCACGTGTGCGTCGGCCACATGGCATTTGCCTATGCCGGGCACGTCGGTCATGCGCCTCTGCGGCATTGCGGGATTGTCCGTCGGGTTGGCGATGAGTTCGCGAAGCCTTGCCCTAAGCTGTTCCATAGGCAAGGCTTCGCCGTTTAGTGTCAGCGAGTCGGCATCGTCGATGGCCACGAAGAGCACGTTGCGCCGCTCCACTTCGCTTTCCGTCTCGTGCTGTTCCGTCTGCGGCGGAGGCAGTGGCGAGGCGATGCCCCTGTCGGTGTCCATTGACGTGGTGACGAGGAAGAACGTCAGGAGCATGAACGATATGTCGGCCGTCGATGTGGTGTTCAGCTCCGGCACGCGCCGTCTGCGCCTCCTGTCCCTCATCATTTGCGCGCCTCCTTCCTGCCTTTCCTGTGCCTGCGCTGCACTCCGGCCACGCCGAAGCCCACGGCCACTGCGGCCACTGCGGCGAGGATGAGCGACGTGTTCACGAACATGTCTGTCAGTCGGAGCCACACCGGGTCGCCGAACGTCTCCCCGTTGATTTCCAGCGGGTCTGTCGATGCGAATGCAAACGTCAGCGCGAGCGACGCTACGGTAATGCCCACGACTGCGACGGCTATGCGGCGGGAATGCACCCCGTTAGGCGCGATGCCCGCCGCAGAGCGCACGCGGATTGCGTGCGCTGCCGAAACCGTGGCCGCCGTGGCCGCTATGGCACACAGGGCGTAGGTGAAGTAGAGCAGAGCGTCGGTGAGCAGCGGGGCGTTGAATGCCGGGTTGTCGGGCGACGGCAGGTCGAAGCCCACGGCGAAGAACGCCGCAAAGAACACGCCGGCGAGTGCGATGAGCACCGCCAGCACGCGCCCGGAGCACTTCCCAGCTGTCGCCCACCGCCTTGCGCCGCCGTTACCGTTCTGCATTGTGCGTCAGTTTGTAGCGCATTATGGCATCGAGCAGCGTGATTGCCGACTCCTCCATCTGCGACGTGATGTGTTCTATCTTTGAGATGATGTAGTTGTAGAACAGTTGCAGTATGAGGGCGACGATTATTCCGAATATCGTTGTGATCAGTGCGACTTTCATTCCCGCCGCAACGATGGTGGGGCTGATGTCTCCCGCGATGCGTATCTGGTCGAATGCCATCACCATTCCGATCACAGTCCCGAGGAATCCGAGCGACGGCGCGATTGAGATGAACAGCGTTATCCACGAGCACCCTTTCTCAAGGTTGGCCGATTGCACCGTGCCGTAGGCCACAACCGAGCGTTCTATGTTGTCGATTGTCTCCGAGATGCGCTCCAGTCCTTGGTAGCAGATTGATGCCACCGGCCCGCGCGTGTTGCGGCAGAGGGTCTTCGCCCCCTCTATGTCGCCGTCGTCCACCTTTGCCGAGAGGTCGTCCATGAAGCGTTTGGCGTTGATTTCCGACAGTGTGAGATAGATTATGCGCTCAATGCAGAACGCCAGTCCCAGCACCAAGGCCAATGCCACGAGCGACATGAAGCCCGCGCTTCCCTCAATGAACTTCGTCTTCAGCTGCTTGTGCAGTCCCATCGGGCGGGCGGCCTCGGGCTGTGCGTCATCCGCCTGTCCCTCGTCGGCGAACATGTCGTCGTCGAAAGAGATGGTGGCGGCCGTCCCGTCGGTTGGTGTGTCGCCGCCGGCCACCGTCTCCACGCTGTCCGCTTCGGGCGCGTCCTGCCCGTGGAGTGGCGTTGCGCAGAGCGTCATGGCGAGCATGGCGGCTATTGCCAAGGGTCTTGCCGTCATAATATAATAAGGTGTATTCATTCCCCGTTTTGTGTCATCGGTTTGTCGTGGATGCCGCCCTTAGTTCCGCGTTCTCATTTGTCGAGTCTCCACGTCGCCCCGTCCTTGGTGTCTTTCACCTCAAATCCGAGGGCGGCCAGCTCGTCGCGGATGCGGTCGCTCGTGGCCCAGTCCTTTGCGGCCTTGGCCTTTGCTCTGAGGTCGAGCACCATGTCCACCACCTTTGCGAACGCCTTTTCGCGCTCGCCGGCCGTTGCCGCGCTGTCGTCGCGCAGTCCCAGCAGGTCGTTGGCGAAGAGGTGCATCGTCTGCCGCAGTTCCTCCAGAGCCTGTGCGGAGATTTTCGCCTTGCCGTCGAGCAGCTTGTTGATGGCCGAGCAGCCCTCAAAGAGGCAGCTTATCACCTGCGGCGTGGCGAAGTCGTCGTTCATTGCGTCGTAGCAGCGTTGGCGCAGCGTGCCGGCCAGGGCCTCAATGTCGCTGTCGCCGCTTTCGGCGGGCTTTATGCGCGGCATGGCCTCCATTGCTTCCATCAGGCGGTGCAGGCCGCGTTCGCTGGCCATGAGAGCCTCGTTGGAGAAGTCCACCGTGCCCCGGTAGTGCGCCGAGAGGATGAAGAAACGTATCGTCATGGGCGAGTAAGCCTTGTCGAGGCTCTCGTGGCTGCCCGTGAAGAACTGTTCGAGCGTGATGAAGTTGCCGAGGCTCTTGCCCATCTTCTGCCCGTTGATGGTTATCATGTTGTTGTGCATCCAGTAGCGCACCATCGGTTTGCCGTAGGCGGCCACTGCCTGCGCTATCTCGCACTCATGGTGCGGGAACACGAGATCCATGCCCCCGCCGTGTATGTCGAACTCCTCGCCGAGGTATTTCCTGCCCATCGCCGTGCATTCGCAGTGCCATCCCGGGAATCCGTCGCCCCAGAGGCTTGGCCAGCGCATGATGTGCTCCGGCTGTGCGCGTTTCCAGAGGGCGAAGTCCACTTGGTGTCGCTTCTCGCCCACGCCGTCGAGCCTGCGCGACACGTCGCGCACGTCGTCGAGGTTGCGTCCCGATAGCACCCCGTAGTGGTGGTCGTGGTCGTATTTCTCCACGTCGAAGTACACCGAGCCGTTGCTCTCGTAGGCATAGCCGTTGGCCAGTATGCGCTTCACGAGTTCTTCCTGTTCAATGATGTGCCCCGTGGCGTGCGGCTCGATGCTTGGCGGCAGCACCCCCAGTGCGGTCATGGCCTCATGGTAGCTGTTGGTGTATCGCTGTGCTATCTCCATCGGTTCGAGCCTTTCGAGGCGTGCCTTCTTGGCTATCTTGTCGTCGCCCTCGTCGGCATCGTGCTCCAGATGGCCCACGTCGGTGATGTTTCTCACGTACCTCACCTTGTAGCCGAGGTGCGTGAGATACCTGAACACCACGTCGAACGTTATGGCCGGGCGGGCGTGTCCGAGGTGCGGGTCGCCGTAGACGGTGGGCCCGCAGACGTACATGCCCACGTTAGGGGCGTTGAGGGGCACGAACGGCTGCTTAGAGCGCGTCAGCGTGTTGTAAATCACGAGTTTCTGTTCCATCGCTTGTGCTGTGTTTCGGCCTTTGGCGCATGTCGTCTTGTGCTTCGCCGCAGGCTGTGTCATTGGTTGCAAAGTTACATCAAATAGTCGATGCTGCCAAGTTTTTGGCGGCAAAGGCTCTGCCCGTGCCGCTCATTGTCCCCTCCGCTGGCGGAAAAACTGCGTCATCAGGGCTGCGCATTCGTCGGCGAGCACGCCCGCAGTGACCGTGGCCTTGGGGTGTAGGGCTTTCGGCGCGAAGAGCGAGAAGCCGCGCTTGGGGTCGGCCGCCCCGTAGACCACGCGGGTCAGCTGTGCCCATCCGAGTGCGCCGGCGCACATGGCGCACGGCTCCACGGTGACGTAGAGCGTGCAGTCGGTCAGGTACTTGCCTCCGAGTGTGTTGGCGGCCATCGTCACGGCCTGCATCTCGGCGTGCGCCGTCACGTCGCGCAGCGTCTCCGTGAGGTTGTGTGCGCGGGCGATGGCCTTGCCACGGCACGCCACCACCGCCCCCACGGGCACTTCGCCCTGCTCCATCGCGGCCCTTGCCTCGGCCAGGGCCATGCGCATGAAACGCTCGTCGTCGCTCCTTTGCTTGTCGTTGTCTGCCATGATTGTGAGGGAGTTCTGTGCTGCAAATGTACGATTTTTTGCCCGAAACGCACAGCCTGTACAGGGCGAATAAGCCGCCTGCGCATTTAATGCCTTAAATTAGCTGCCTTATTGCGTTGCAACGAGGCATTAAATGCCGTCCAATTAATGCCTCGTTGGCCTCCAATTAATGCCCCGTTGCGGAGCGTTCGCTGCTTCGTCCGCCACGGCTGCCGCATTTGCCTGGCTGCCAGACCCGTTCCGTCGGGGAATGCCCCACGAATGCCCCGCCCACGCCCTGGGATTTCTTCTTCTCCTAAAAAGCCTTAACTTTTCGCTTTTTGTTGCTTCCTTTTCTTTTTTTTGCTACTTTTGCATGGTGGCAACATGGCGTGAACACATTGCGTCCAGCCCCGTTGTGGACTGTGTACGGCAGCATCCGCCGGGGCAAACATGGGTCATTCGTGCGCGGCTCATCGGCCTTGTTCGGCCTTTTAACCCTCTGGCGTGACCCCGCATACACTTTTCCTGACGGCCACCGCCACTATCCCACAGAGGAAAATACTGCAATCAACATCAATAACTACAAACAAGCTAACGACATGAGAAAACGACTTCTATCCCTGATGCTGTCGGCGATGGTCGTAAGCGGCGCAATGGCTCAGCGCGCCACCGACAACCTCGACAGGGGACTCGTGGCCGTCACCACAGGCAGTGGCATTCTTTGTACGTGGAGAATAACTGCCGGCGAGTACTATGACGTCACCTACAACATCTATCGTGACGGCACGAAGCTCAACAGCGAGCCGCTGACCGTCTCCAACTACCTCGATGCTTCGGGCACGGCTTCAAGCCAATACACGGTCAAGTCCGTCGTGCGTGGAGTGGAGCAGGATGACGAATCCGCCGCCGCCACGGCGTGGACGTCCAATTATCTGGAAATCCCGATGGACCACGGCTCGCTCACGAGCACCTACGTTCCCAACGATGCCTGCTGCGCCGACGTTGACGGCGACGGCGAGTTGGAGATTCTGCTCAAGTTCGACAACAACTCCGACTCGAACAACGGCTATCTGCCCGAAGGCTACAACGGTGAGTATGCCATAATAGAGGTGTACAAGCTCGACGGCACAAAGCTCTGGTGGATTGACCTCGGGCCGAACATGGGCGACTTCCAGAACAACGAGAACAACATCGTGGCCTACGACTGGGACGGCGACGGCAAGGCCGAAGCCGTGCTGCGCGCCGCCGACGGCACCGTGATCCACATGGCCGACGGCTCTACGCAGACCATCGGCGATGCCTCGAAGAACTACCGCTCGTCTAGCGGCGAGTCGGGACAATGGTTCATCCATGAGGGCGACGAGTTCCTGCTCTACCTCAACGGCGAGACGGGAAAGCCCTATCAGGTGCTGGAATACCCGCTGAAGCGACTTGAGGACGGGGAGACCAGCCTTGAGACCGTATGGGGCGACGGCTACGGCCACCGTTCCACGAAGCACTTCTTCGGCGCACCCGTGCTCGACGGGCGCAACCCGAGCATCTTCCTCGCACGCGGAATATACACGCAACACAAGATGGTGGCCTACGATGTAGACCCGTCGAGCCACGCCCTCACGGTGAGGTGGACATGGAACTGCAAGGATTCCAGCTCCGATTGGTACGGACAGGGCTACCACAACTATTGCATTGCTGATGTCGACGGCGACGGGCGCGACGAGATAGTATTCGGCTCGATGGTCATCGACGACAACGGAAACGGCCTTTCCACCTGTGGCCTCGGCCACGGCGACTCGCAGCACTGCTCCGACTTCGACCCTTACACGCCGGGACTGGAGTTCTTCGCCTGCAACGAGGAGCAGCCGAACAACAACTACCGCGACGCAACTACGTCTAAAATCTACTACCGCTCGGAAGGCTCAGCCGACGATGGGCGCGCACTCATGGGCAACTTCATCGACGACATTCCCGGTGCCGTGGGCGTGTCATCGAAAGACGACAACCTCGTAGGAGCAGTCGCGCACGCAGCTGTCGTTGGGACATCAAAGAGCGGCGTGAGCATTACGCAGAACTTCCGCATCTACTGGGACGGCGACCTCTGCGAGGAATCATTCGACTACCTCAACGGAAAGGACACCGAGGGCACAATCTACAAGGCACGCACGGGACAGATAGCCGTGCTTGAGGGCAGCCTCACCAACAACGACACAAAGGGAACTCCCTGCTATCAGGGCGACATACTCGGCGACTGGCGCGAGGAGGTCATCATGCGAACCGCAGACAACAACATCCGCATCTACACCACCGACCAGTCTACGCCGTGGCGCGTCTACAGCCTTTGGTACGACCATGAGTACCGCAACGCAATGGTATGGCAGATGTGCGGATACAACCAGACACCGCACCCCAGCTTCTTCCTCGGTGAGATGGAAGGCATAACCACGCCGCCGCCACCACTCACGATGGACGGACGCACGGAGATTGCCAACGGCGCGACAATATCCTCAACCTACAACGACACGCATATTATGATGTGCGAGACGGGCGACATGACCGTAACCGTTGCCTCGGGAGCACAGCCATACATATTCACCGACAACGCACCATCGTGGGTGCAGGGTCACGACGACAACGACAACATCGACACAACGACCTACACCCACACGCTCACGGGCGCGGCTTTCTCCGGCTCCATGCGCCTCGTGAAGCAGGGCGACGGCATCCTTGTGCTGCCCAACGTGACGCAGACCTACACCGGGCCGACCGATGTCTGGGCAGGCACGCTTAGCTTCGACGGCACGATGCAGTCGAGCCGCGTATGGCTCAACCGCCACACCACGCTCATTTCCGACGGCGGAACGTTCTCCGGCGGCATCGAGGCCGACTACAACGCGCACATCGTCCCCGGCGGGGAGAACAGCGTGGGCAGCATCACCACCGACTCGCTGATTCTCAACTTCGGCGCAGTGGTGGAGATAGACCTCTTCAGCGATGGCGCGCAGGCCGACCAAATCAACGCCAGCGTGCTCAAGATTGGCACGGTTGACTGGACCAACGGGCCTGCCTATTCGGCTCCTGTGCTGCGCATCGTCGCCAATGATGCCTCTGGTTCCGTTGCCGAGGGTCAGTATTTAATAGGTGAGATAGGCAGCATCGACGGTTCGCTCGACGACCTTGTGACAGAGGCCAGCGACCTCCAGCGCACCACGCTCTCCTATGAGGATGGCAAACTCTACATCATTGTGGAGGACTATGAGCCGGGAAGCATCACCTGGACCGGCGCGGAGAACGGCACGTGGGACATTGACAACACCGCGAACTTCATCGACGATGCCACTTCCGAGGCTCGCGCATTCGTGCCGGGCGACGCCGTGACGTTCAACGACAACGCCACTACGACCGACATCACCGTGGAGGGCAACGTGCATCCCGCGAGCATCACGTTCAACAACTCCACGCTCAACTACACCATCTCGGGCGACGGCTTCACCGGAGGCGATGCCATCTTCGAGAAATACGGCGACGGCAGCGTGACCATCAGCAACAGCAACAGCTTCGGCGAGGTGAACATCGAGGGCGGAACGGTCAGCGTGGCCTCGCTCGCCAACAACAATGGCACTGACAACGGCGCGCTCGGCGACGTGAACACCACCATCAACATCGGCGGCGGCGCAACGCTCGGCGTGACGCAGTATGTCTCCACAACGCAGCCGATAGTGGTGGGCGACGGCGGCGCGGCAATCAATGTGCCGACGGATGTCACCTTCGTGCTCAACTCGGCAATCTCCGCCGCCTCCTCCGATGACAAGCTGGAGAAGAGCGGCCAAGGCTCGCTTAACTTCAACGTGGCCAACAGTCTGCCCTACCTTGTCATCAGGGCGGGCATCGTCAACGCTGACGAGGGCAGTGGCGCATCGTTCACCCCGGCAACGGTGGAGTTCCTCAACGGTCAGCTCTGGGATTCAAGCGGCGACGACGGTTCGACCACCACGCTCAATTCGTCGAACTTCATCGTAGAGGAGGGACAGGCAGGCTATCTCTACACCGACCCGCGCGCACAGTACACAGGCACGCTCACGGGCGGAGGACGCTTCACTGTCTACGCTTCCGGAGTGCGCACGTTCCTGCGCGGCGACTGGAGCCAGTTCACCGGCACTGTCGTGGCGGACAGCTACCAGCGCGGCAGCTACAGCCCGACATTCGGGTTCGACAACGACTACGGCCTGCCGAACGCCACGCTTGAGGTGGCTTCGGGCACCACGTTCACCAATACGCCCGACCGTGGCAACGGCACGCACAGCATAGAGATTGGCAACATCGTGCTCAACGGCACGCTCTCAGGCTCGGGCACATACACCATCGGCGGCCTTGGCGAGGACTTCACGCTCGGCGGCACAGTCTCGTCGCCCATCCGCAAGGTCGGTGCAGGCACGTGGACGGTCAGCTCCTCCAACGATCTCAGCTCCATGGGAGCCGTGACAGTGGACGAAGGCACGCTCAGCCTCGGTGCAATCTCTGTTCCCTCAACGTCGATGATGGGCAACAACACCGTGACCATCAACGACGGCGCAACCATCGTGGGTAGGGGAACGGTGCGCTCACTGACCGTGAACTCTGGCGCAACCATCACTCCGGGACGCACAGTAAGCTCAACGCTGTCCGGCGCGATCTACACCACGTTGCAGCTGAGAGTCAACGAGGGTGGCGTGGTCAACCTCCAGGTGAACAACGCCAACAACAGCACTTCGTCGCGCACCTACCTCCGCTCGGGCAATGTGCTCTATCTCGCAGGCACCGTCAACGTCACCCTTTCCGACAGCTATGTGCCTGCCGATGGCGACGAGATACAGCTCTGGGAGTGCTCCACGTTCTCGGGTACGCCCACGGTCAACCTGCCCGAACTTCCTGAAGGACAGTCGTGGGACACCACCGACCTGCTCACTACCACCGGTACAATCCGCGTGGTGGGCACAGCCCTTGGCATCGGCGACGCAACGGCCGACAAGTCGGTCACTTGCCGCCTCTACACGTTGAGCGGTGTGCTCGCTGCTGAATATCAGTCCACCACGAGCACGGCCATCGCGGATGCCCAGAAGCAAGGTCTGAGCACTGGCACATACGTGCTCCGCATGACTGGCGACAACTTCTCCGACAGCTCGAAGATTGTCGTCAGGTAATCGCCCACACCTTATTTATTAAGGTAGAGGGCAAGCAAGAACTTACTGTAATAAGCAGACTAACGTGAAAGGAGGGTGCGGGAAACCGCCCCTCCTTTCACGTTTCTTGGTTGATTGTCACCCTCCGGATGCCACGCCTGCCAACCGTCTGATGTCCAATGAGTTGCAAAACCTGCCTTATTGACCTCCAATTAATGCCTTATTGGTCTCCATTTAATGCCTTATCGCACTCCAATTAATGCCGTTTCGGCCTGCAATATGGCACACAAGGAAAAGCGGCTGGCCAAAGGCTGTTTTTGGTTGCATATCCGCAAGTAAGGGCAAATTGCCGACTTCAATGTCCATTTATCCCAAATCGGTTGTTGGGTTTCAGACTGCTTCTGCGGTCGTGCCATTCCGGCGGGAGCGCGGAAGCTGTCGAAATGTTATCCGATGGCTCTCCCGATGCAATGGCGGCCTAATGGCCGATTTGGGTTAAACTATCGTAAAATCATCTCCGCTTTTTGCAAATAGTGTAGCCTAAGGCATTGTCTCTTTGGCGGAAAAGTGTAACTTTGCCACAGATATCTTTTCAAAACAGTGTCTATTAACTTAATTACAAATCAAATGAAGAAGCGTTTATTTCTGACGATGGCGCTTGTCCTGGGTACATCAAGTGCGATGTTGGCGCAAGACTACACGTACTATGACACGTTCACCAGTGGGCGCTTTCGTGTGGCTGCGGGGGCAACGAACCTCGCAACCAATGGAGATTTCAGCGACGGAACACTCACAGGCTTTACCGAGGCCGACGGCGAGGAAATCTCAGCTGACTACATTGCTGTCTATACGGGAGAAGGCCCGGATGGAGGCAACTGCGCACGTGTCGTGTCGTCAAAGGGCAACAGCGGCAACAGCAGCGACGGCATCACCGTAGATCGCATCATCAACAGTACCAACATGTTCCGTTCGGTGTACATTTCCACTGGCGGTAACTACATCATCACCTACAAGGTGAAAGGTTCTGCCGATGGTACGACAAGCAGTGTGGCCAATGGTAACTATGTCCGTGCTGCCAACTATCAGGCAGTCTACTACAATGATGATGCTTCTGTCGAAGTGGTTACGACGCAGAGCGACAACAACCTCGCCATTTACACCACCTACAACAGCACGGAGTGGACGCAAGTGAACTACTACATCAGCGCAACCTCTGGTCAGTGGATTAACTTCCTGTTCTTCAACCTCAACGAGGGCGACTGCTTTGCCGACTTCGGTGTGTATGCTTGCGAAGAGGCTGGCGACATCGAGACTGTCCAGGAACTCATCGATGAGTACAACTACTACCTCTCGCTTGACGGGTTCGCGAATGGACGTGAGACCATGGAGGATGAAGTCCTGCCTGCGTTGCAAGACATGATTGACAACTACGATGACTATACGCCGGCTGACATAACCTCAATGGTTGAAGAGATTCAGAGCGGTGATATAGTGTCGGAGTTCCTGTCAGCCAATGCCTACGACGCATCGGGCTATTTCACCAACTTCTCCTTTGACAACGGTGCCAGCGGATGGACTACTGGCAACTGGAGCCGCACTACCGATGCTTGGCAGAACTTCACCACTCCGTTCATGCAGATTAGCATTGGAGGTAACTGGACTTTGAGTGAGTCCACCTGCTACCAGACTGCATCGCTCCCGGAGGGTGACTATCTCTATGTCGTTGAGGCACAGGGCTACCGCCACTTCATCGACGGAACCGGCTCGTCGAACAACCAATACATCCCCGACTACTACACTAACATCGAGGGAATGTATATGTTCATCAACGACGATACGCTCCAGCTGACCGAAGTGCCAACCTATCGTGGAAAGAAATACTACCTCCTCTCTCACCAGCCACAAGGCCAAGTGACCATCGGTTTCTATAGCCCGGGTAGCAATGGCGTGACCGAAGGCGGATGCCACAGGTTCGACAACGTGTACATATATATAGTGGGCACAACAGAGGCTGAGGTCATCGCAGCTGCATTCGAGGCTCAGAAGGAAGTGCTCGAGGCTACCATCGCCTCCGCTGAAGAACTGGTGGCAAGCGACCGCTATATCTTCGGCAAGGACGTTCTTCAGGACTCCATCGACGTTTCCAAGTCGATCAGTGAAAACACGGAAGTCAGCGAAGAAGGACGCACAATCCTCTCTTTGCAGGACGACTACCTGAATGCAGCCATCAGCGCATTCGAAACCCTCAACGCTGAATACACTTCGCTGGGCGACAACATCGAAAGCGCCAACCAGCTGCTCGCCGACCACGAGGACTACACCAATGGCCGCACCGACTTCATCGCTGCTATCAATACCGCACAGAGCGTCTACGACAGTGCTGACGCAGCAAACAGCGACTCCACTGCACGTGCAGCACTCGCCACGGCAGATGAAGATCTGACCACGGCCACTACGCTCTTCAAGTCGCAGAATGCTTCTTACAATGAGCCAGTCGAAATACCTATCACCAACAACTCGTTCCAGCTTGGCAGCTCCGAAGGCTGGGTGCAGGACGGAAAGACTGGCAACGACCGCTGGAAGTTCGCGAGTTACTCTGATTACACCGAGGGTTATTGCATACACTACGACCGTGGCTACTCTGCTACCGATGAGAAGTATGTCTACCAAGACGTTCCCATCCAGCTCGCTGGTGTCTATGTCCTCAACGCAGAGGGTCTTGCCCACCACGGCACACTGACCACTCTCAGCGACAATACGGGCGTATATCTCTACGCTTCCACTGACTCAGTGATGATGTCTACCCTCGGTGCAGGCACAAGCCAGGTGCGTGGTTCCACCGGTTCGTTCACCGTTCGCCACATCGTTACCGAGGAGGAATTTGCAAGCGGCGACGGTACTCTGCGCATCGGCCTCTACAAGGATGCCACCAACAACGCTACTCTGGTTGAGCTTTCCGGCTGCCACCTCTTCTACTATGGTGACTATGAGAGCTACCTCGCAGACTCCGCGTATGCAATGCTCAGCCCGACGCGCGACTCTCTGCAGCAGCGCATCGACGAGGCTAACACTCTCTATAACGAGGCTCGCAACACCGACGGCATCGACAACAGTGCCTTCACCTCTGCCATCAGCACCGCACAGGCCGTTGTCGACAACGCCGACGCTACGCTCGACGAGCTGAACGCACAGTTCCCGCTCCTCGAAACCGCACAGCAGAACTTCATGCTTAGCGGCGTATGGCCTGCCGAGGGCAAGTACTACGACCTCACGTTCATGATCGACAACACGACGTTCCAAGACTCGTTCGAGGGTTGGGAGACCGAAGGACGTGTTACTACCGTTACAGACTTTACGGCTGACAACAGCGGTTACGTCTCTTACTACAACAATGTGACCGATCCGAGCACGATGGAGGCCACCAGCATCAAGCAGACTGTCACTGGCCTGCCCGCTGGAGAATACCAGTTCAAGATGTACGTCACCTACCGTTACAGCGGCACGCCCTCTACTGGCACGTTCAACCCGGAGGACTACACCGACTACACGGGAACTGTTGTCGTGGCTAACGACCAGCAGACCAAGGCCAACGGCCTGCTTGAGGAAGGCTGGGAGTACACGCTCTCCGACGACGAGTGGCGCTATGATGTAGCTGGTCTCTACTTCATGAGCTACTACGACTATACTCATACACCGACCGTATCGTACTACTTCAACGGCAACTACTTCAACACGGCAGTTCCGTTCACGCTCGCTTCCGGCGAGAGTGCAACCGTGGGTCTCACCACCGAGGGCCTGCCCGTTGTGTCGCTGCTCTTCTTCCGTGGCCCGCAGCTCTACTACTGGGGTGACGTAGTGACCGATGGCATCAGCGATGTGACGACCAACACCGTTGACGATGCCAACACTCCTGGCGACATCTACAGCCTCAGCGGAATAAAGGTGCGCTCCAACGCCACCTCGTTCAGCGGCCTGGAGAAGGGTGTCTACATCAAGAACGGCAAGAAGTACGTCGTGAAGTAATCTGACGCGAAGCAATCCTTTCCGGAAAACTTCGCATGAAACAAACAGAGGCCAGGGGGCAATCTCCCGGCCTCTGTTTTTGTTTTTGCCCGCGCTTTGCCCGTGACGGCTATGCCCTTGGATGTTTGTCTTGCCTTATCGGGGCAGTCCTTTGCCCGTCAGGGTAATCAAGGTAGATTCCCTCCCCCAACGATTCTCCTTTAACCCAAATCGGTCGTTGGGCTTCAGACTTGTTTTGCGGTCATGCCGTGCAGATTGGCTTCCGGCCTCGCCGAAAGCGTAACGGGCTACGCCGAGGCGAGACGGGAGGCAAGATGCCGGCAGGAGTGCGGAAGCAGGCGAAGAGTTTGCCGAAATGGCTCTTCCCGACATGATACGGTCTAATGACCTATTTGGGTTTTACTTCCATAGCCTCTTTAATGCTCTAAAATAGCCGTTTCAATGAAATTTTTTCCGAAAAAGTTTGCAAGTTTGGGAAAAACGCACTACCTTTGCACTTGCAATCGGACGAAAAGTCCACCGCAACATTGGGATATGGTGTAATGGTAACACTACAGATTCTGGTCCTGTCATTCTTGGTTCGAGTCCGAGTATCCCAACACTAAAGGCTTCCTGCAAAGGAAGC
>CAZURD010000043.1:0-19183 GCA_964623445.1 uncultured Prevotella sp.
CGTGCAGATTGGCTTCCGGCCTCGCCGAAAGCGTAGCGGGCTACGTTGAGGCGAGGCGGGAGACAAGATGCCGACAGGAGCGCGGAAGCAGGCGAAGAGTTTAACTAAAGGTTCCCTCCGACGTAGTAACGACCTAATGACCGATTTGGACTTAACCCAAACGGTTTGTTCAGTCGGATGCAGCCTTGGACTGTGGATAGTGGCTGTTGACGAACGGTAGGACTTGAGCTGATAGGCCGCCAGTGGGGGTTGAACATCTGTTGCTGAGCTGCTTAGGTTGGATGAATTTGATGCTTTAGGGCGAACGTTTTGCCTGCAAAAACGTTGAGAAAGGATTGTTTGATGGTTAAAAAACATTATATAGTATTAAACAGATTGTGTTCAAGCGGTCGCAAGGGGCTTAGTGTTAGGTTGTTTGCAAGAAAGTTTGTACCTTTGCACCCCAAAAGGCTCGAATGTGGCCTTGGATCTAAAGGGTAGACAAAATATCAAAACAATAATAATCAAAATAACAAAAATGCCTACAATTCAGCAATTGGTAAGAAAAGGCAGGAATAGGCTCGTGGAGAAGAGCAAATCGCCCGCCCTCGATGGCTGCCCCCAGCGTCGCGGCGTGTGCGTGCGCGTCTACACCACGACTCCTAAGAAGCCTAACTCGGCAATGCGTAAGGTTGCCCGTGTTCGTTTGACAAACCAAAAGGAGGTGAACTCCTACATCCCCGGTGAGGGTCACAACCTGCAAGAGCACTCGATAGTGCTGGTGCGCGGCGGTCGTGTGAAAGACCTCCCTGGTGTGCGCTACCACATCGTGCGCGGCACTCTCGATACGGCCGGTGTGGCAAACCGCACGCAGCGTCGCTCCAAGTACGGTGCCAAGAGGCCTAAGGCCAAGAAGTAAGTCGCAGTGAAAGCCTGCGACCACCGCCAAAGGGTCACCCTGAAAGATTGATTAGGAAAGTTTTGCTGGAGAATTGTTACAAAGGTTGAGTAAGCGCCCGGGCGCGGGCACTGAAGAACGCAGACGACAGCCCCAGTGAAGACATAACCATCACACAGAAATGAGAAAAGCAAAACCAAAGAAGCGCGTGATCCTGCCGGATCCCGTGTACAACGACCAGAAAGTGTCGAAATTTGTGAACCACCTGATGTATGACGGAAAGAAAAATACGTCGTACCAGATATTCTACCATGCACTCGACGTTGTTAAGGAGAAGATGAGCAAGGAGGAGAAGTCCGCTATTGAAATCTGGAAGACCGCCCTTGACAACATCACACCTCAAGTGGAGGTGAAGAGCCGCCGCATTGGCGGTGCTACGTTCCAAGTGCCTACCGAGATACGCCCAGACCGCAAGGAGAGCATCTCGATGAAGAACATGATTGCCTATGCACGCAAGCGCAGCGGCAAGTCGATGGCCGACAAGCTCGCTGCCGAGATAATGGATGCCTACAACAGCCAGGGCGGAGCATTCAAACGCAAGGAGGACATGCACCGCATGGCCGAGGCTAACCGCGCATTCGCCCACTTCAGATTCTAACCAACACAAGGCAAGGACAAGACAATGGCAAACCGTGATTTACATCTGACCCGCAACATCGGCATCATGGCTCACATCGATGCCGGAAAGACCACCACATCGGAGCGTATCCTCTTCTACACGGGAAAGACCCACAAGATAGGCGAGGTGCATGACGGCGCCGCCACGATGGACTGGATGGCACAGGAGCAAGAGCGTGGAATCACCATTACATCCGCCGCAACAACATGCAACTGGACATGGGGCGGCAAGCAGTACAAGATAAACCTCATCGACACTCCGGGACACGTGGACTTCACCGCTGAGGTGGAGCGTTCGCTCCGTGTGCTCGACGGCGCAGTGGCCACCTATTCGGCTGCTGACGGCGTGCAGCCCCAGTCGGAGACGGTGTGGCGTCAGGCCGACAAGTACAACGTGCCCCGCATTGGATACGTCAACAAGATGGATCGCTCGGGTGCCGATTTCTTCGAGACCGTACAGCAGATGATAGACATCCTCGGGGCTAACCCCGTGGTGATGCAAGTGCCTATCGGTGCGGAGGAGAACTTCAAGGGCGTGGTCGACCTCATAAAGATGAAGGCCATCCTTTGGCACGACGAGACCATGGGCGCGGAATACTCGCTTGAGGAGATCCCGGCCGACATGAAAGAGGAGTGCGACGAGTGGCGCAACAAGCTCCTTGAGGCAGCTGCCGAGTATGACGAGGCTATCATGGAGAAGTATTTCGACGATCCTAACACCATCACTGAGGATGAGATCATCGCGGCTATACGCAAGGGAACTGTTTCGATGTCCTGCACGCCGATGATTTGCGGCTCGTCGTATAAGAACAAGGGCGTGCAGCCCCTGCTCGACTATGTGTGCGCTTTCCTGCCGTCGCCGCTTGACACGGAGAACATCATTGGCACGAACCCCGATACCGGCGGAGAGGAGGATAGGAAGCCTTCTGAGGACGCTCCGACATCGGCATTGGCATTCAAGATTGCCACCGACCCCTACATGGGACGCCTCGTGTTCTTCCGCGTCTACTCTGGCAAGGTGCAGGCAGGCTCATATCTCCTCAACACCCGCTCGGGCAAGAAAGAGCGCGTGAGCCGTCTGTTCCAGATGAACTCCAACAAGGAGATTCCCATGGAGACCATCGATGCCGGTGACATTGGCGCTGGAGTTGGATTCAAGGACATCCGCACTGGCGATACGCTCTGCGATGAGGCGCACCCCATCGTGCTTGAGTCGATGACATTCCCCGATACGGTGATTTCCATCGCCGTTGAGCCAAAGAGCCAGGCCGACATCGCCAAGCTCGACAACGGACTGGCCAAGCTGGCAGAGGAAGACCCGACGTTCACCGTGCGCACCGACGAACAGAGCGGACAGACCATCATCTCTGGCATGGGTGAACTTCACCTCGACATCATCATTGACCGTCTGAAGCGTGAGTTCAAGGTGGAGTGCAACCAAGGCAAGCCGCAGGTGAACTACAAGGAAGCCATCACCAAGACAGTCAACCTGCGCGAGGTCTACAAGAAGCAGACTGGTGGTCGAGGCAAGTTCGCTGACATCATAGTCAACGTTGGCCCTGTGGACGAGGACTTCAAGGAGGGCGGACTTCAGTTCGTCAACGAGGTGAAGGGTGGTAACATCCCCAAGGAGTTCATCCCCTCCGTACAGAAAGGCTTTGAGGGCGCAATGAAGAATGGCGTGCTCGGCGGCTATCCTATGGACAGCCTGAAAGTGACCCTCATCGACGGTTCGTTCCACCCCGTGGACTCAGACCAGCTGTCGTTTGAGCTTGCCGCCATCAGTGCCTACAAGAACGCTTGTGTGAAAGCTGGCCCCGTGCTCTTGGAACCAATAATGAAGCTCGAGGTCATCACTCCCGAGGAGAGCATGGGTGATGTCATTGGCGACCTCAACAAGCGTCGCGGCCAAGTGGAAGGCATGGACGAGGCTCGCAGCGGCGCACGTGTCATCAAGGCAAAAGTGCCCCTTTCAGAGATGTTCGGATATGTCACCGCACTCCGCACCATCACATCGGGACGTGCAACCAGCTCAATGGAGTACGACCACCATGCACCGCTTTCAAGTTCCATCGCCAAGGCAGTGCTTGAGGAAGTGAAAGGACGCGCCGATCTCGTATAACAAGACAAACCGCCCCAACGGCGCACCGCTTAGCGAATGACTCTTAAGCGGTGCGCCGAGGGGTATAGGATAATTAGCAACTAAATAACAACAATGAGTCAGAAAATCAGAATCAAGCTGAAGTCCTACGACCACAAGCTCGTGGACAAGTCGGCAGAGAAAATCGTGAAGGCCGTGAAGGCTACGGGTGCAATCATCAGCGGTCCAATCCCATTGCCCACTCACAAGCGCATCTACACCGTGAACCGCAGCACCTTTGTCAATAAGAAGGCGCGCGAGCAGTTCCAGCTCTCCGACTACAAGAGGCTTATCGACATCTACAGCTCCACGACGAAGACGGTCGACGCTCTTATGAAGCTCGAACTGCCCAGCGGAGTGGAAGTGGAGATAAAGGTATAGTATAACACGTACTACTCATAAAAGACAAATTGAAATGCCAGGATTAATTGGAAGAAAAATCGGAATGACATCCGTTTTCAGTGCCGACGGCAAGAACGTGCCGTGCACTGTTATCGAAGCTGGCCCTTGCGTTGTCACACAGGTCAAGACCTTGGAAAAAGACGGCTATGAAGCCCTGCAACTGGGCTTTGCCGAGGCCAAGGAGAAGAACACCACGAAGCCCATGATGGGGGTGTTCAAGAAGGCCGGCACAACGCCTAAGCGCCACTTGGCCGAGTTCAAGTTCGACGAGGAGCACAACCTTGGCGACACCATTACTGTCGAGATTTTCAAAGATGTGCAGTTCGTTGACGTCGTGGGAACCTCCAAGGGTAAGGGCTTTCAGGGCGTAGTGAAACGCCACGGCTTCGGCGGCGTGGGACAAAGTACCCACGGACAGGACGACCGCGAGAGGCGTCCGGGTTCGATAGGTGCCTGTTCCTATCCTGCAAAGGTGTTCAAGGGTCTGCGCATGGCCGGACACATGGGCAACGAGAGGGTGACCACGCAGAATCTGCAAGTGTTAAAAGTGATACCTGAGCACAACCTCATTCTTGTGAAGGGCAGTGTTGCGGGCTTCAATGGTTCAACCGTATTAATCAAGAAGTAATGGAAATCAACGTATTGAACATAAACGGACAGGAGACCGGCAGGACCGTGACGCTCAACGAAAGCATCTTCGGCATAACGCCCAACGACCACGTGCTCTACCTGGACGTCAAGCAATACCTCGCTAACCAGCGTCAGGGCACGGCCAAGTCGAAAGAGCGCAGTGAGGTATCAGGCTCCACCCGTAAGATCGGACGCCAGAAAGGTGGCGGCGGCGCACGCAGGGGCGACATCAACTCTCCGCTGCTCCGTGGCGGCGGCCGTGTGTTCGGCCCAGTGCCCCGCGACTACAGCTTCAAACTGAACAAGAAAGTGAAGCAGCTTGCCCGCAAGAGCGCACTTTCCTACAAGGCTCTCGAAAATGCCATCGTGGTCGTAGAGGATTTCAATATGGAAGCCCCGAAGACCAAAGAGTTTATAAATATCACAAAAAACCTCAAAATTGAGGGTAAAAAGCTGCTGATGCTTTTGCCGGACATGAAAAAAAATGTATATTTGTCGGCTCGCAATTTGCAGCGCACAGAAATCATGCTGGCAACCTCTCTCAATGCGTACAAGGTGCTGAATGCAGATGTGCTTGTGTTCACTGAGAACTCGCTCAAGGCTATCGACGACATACTAACCAAATAAGCAAACGCAATATGGCATTCATCATAAAACCTCTGGTCACCGAGAAGATGACCAAGATGACAGAGAAGTCGTCGCAGGATCGCACTTACACTCCGAAAGCCGGTAAGCAGCGCGGACAGCAGGTGACCAAGTTGGCCACTCCCAAGTATGGCTTCATCGTTCGCCCCGAGGCAAACAAGTTCCAGATAAAGGAGGAGGTTGAGCGCACGTATGGCGTCAAGGTGATAGGCGTGAACACCATGCGCTACGCTGGCAAGCGTGTTTCGCGTTACACCAAGGGCGGCCTCATCAGAGGGCAACGCAATGCCTACAAGAAGGCCATAGTCACCTTGCGCAACGGCGACACCATCGATTTTTACAGCAACATATAATAAGAAATGGCAGTACGTAAGTTCAAGCCCGTCACCCCGGGCCAGAGACACAAGATTATTGGCACGTTCGAGGATATTACTGCATCCGTGCCAGAAAAATCTCTCACTGTTGGCAAGCGCTCCACCGGAGGCCGCAACAACACCGGCAAGATGACGGTGCGCTATCGCGGCGGTGGCCACAAGCGCCGCTACCGTCTCATAGATTTCAAGCGAGAGAAAGACGGTGTCCCGGCAGTAGTGAAGACGATCGAGTACGACCCTAACAGGTCTGCCCGCATCGCTCTGCTCTTCTACGCCGACGGAGAGAAGCGATACATCATCGCTCCCAATGGACTTCAGGTTGGCTCGACGATCATGTCGGGCGCGGATGCGGCACCAGAGATTGGCAACGCACTCCCCTTGGCCAACATACCCGTTGGTACAGTGATTCATAACATCGAGTTGCGGCCGGGCCAGGGTGCCCTGCTCGTGCGTTCGGCAGGCAACTTCGCTCAGTTGACTTCGCGCGAGGGCAACTACTGCGTAATCAAGCTCCCCTCGGGTGAGATACGCAAGGTGCTCAGTACATGCAAGGCCACTGTCGGCAGCGTCGGCAACTCCGACCATGCGCTCGAACAGTCAGGCAAGGCAGGACGCTCGCGCTGGCTCGGACGCCGTCCTCACAACCGCGGCGTCGTGATGAACCCCCACGATCACCCGATGGGCGGTGGTGAGGGACGTCAGTCCGGCGGACACCCACGTTCGAGGAAGGGCCTCTATGCAAAGGGTCTCAAGACTCGCTCGCCTAAGAAGCAGTCCGGCAAGTACATCATCGAGAGAGCTAAGAAGAAGTAAACAAGTTAACTACGCGAAATTATGAGTCGTTCACTGAAAAAAGGCCCATACATCAACGTGTCGCTTGAAAAGAAGATTCTCGCCATGAACGAGAGCGGGAAAAAGAGCGTCGTGAAGACATGGGCCAGGGCATCGATGATTTCCCCGGATTTCGTGGGACACACCGTTGCCGTACACAACGGAAACAAGTTCATACCTGTCTACATCACCGAGAACATGGTGGGGCACAAACTCGGCGAGTTTGCCCCTACACGCCGCTTCGGCGGACATGCCGGCAACAAGAAATAGTGACAGGCAATCCACAGTAAAACATCGAAAGACAAAATGGGAGCAAGAAAACATATAATGGCCGAGAGGCTGAAGGCCGCCCGCAGGGAGGAGTATTTTGCCAAGCTCAAAGGCTGTCCCTCTTCGCCGCGCAAGATGCGCTATGTCGTCGACCTCGTGCGTGGCATGGAGGTCAACAAGGCTCTTGCCGTGCTCAGGTTCTGCCGTAAGGCCGCAGCTGCCGATGTGGAGAAACTCCTGCGCTCTGCAATAGCCAACTGGGAAGCCAAGAACGAGCGCAAGGCAGGCGAGGACGAACTCTACATCACGAGAATATTCGTGGACGAGGGAGTCACACTCAAGCGCATGAAACCCGCACCACAAGGACGCGGATACAGGATTCGCAAGCGTTCTAATCACGTGACACTGTATGTCGATGCCATACACAATTAATCAGCAGCAGAATGGGACAGAAAGTTAATCCAATAAGCAACAGGCTCGGCATAGTCAGGGGCTGGGACTCAAATTGGTTTGGAGGCAAGGACTTTGGCGATAACATCGTTGAAGACAGCAAGATACGCAAGTACATCAAGGAAAGGCTCGCCAATGCAAGCGTCTCGCGAATCGTCATCGAAAGGACGCTCAAACTCGTCACCATCACCATCTGCACCGCCCGTCCAGGCATCGTCATCGGCAAGGGTGGGCAGGATGTCGACAAGCTCAAGGAAGAGCTGAAGAAGCTCTATGACAAGGAGATTCAGATAAACATCTACGAGGTAAAGAAGCCTGAACTCGACGCAAATATCGTGGCGAATAACATCGCAAGGCAGGTTGAGGGCAAGATTGCCTATCGCCGCGCCATCAAGATGGCCATCGCCAACACGATGCGTGCTGGTGCTGAAGGCATCAAGGTGCAAATCTCCGGACGTCTCAACGGGGCAGAAATCGCCCGTAAGGAGATGTACAAGGAAGGCCGTACCCCTCTGCACACGTTCCGCGCTGACATCGATTATTGCCAGACAGAAGCCCTCACGAAAGTGGGTCTGCTCGGCATCAAGGTGTGGATCTGTCGTGGCGAGATCTATGGAAAGGTTGACGTGTCGCCCAACTTCACGCAGGAGAGGGGCAATGGTCGCAGCGGTGGCAACGGCGGCAGAAGGTTTCGTGGCAAGAAGAGATAAGACAACCGTTTAAAGCAAGAAGCTATCATGTTACAACCCAAGAGAGTTAAATATAGGAGGCCGCAGGATGGACGGGGCAACAAGGGCAACGCCCACCGCGGCACGCAACTGGCTTTTGGCTCATTCGGCATCAAGACCCTCGAAGCCAAATGGATTGACAGCCGCCAGATTGAGGCTGCCCGTGTGGCCGTGAACCGCTATATGCAGCGTGAGGGTCAGGTGTGGATACGTATTTTCCCCGACAAGCCAATTACCCGCAAGCCTGCAGACGTGCGTATGGGTAAGGGTAAGGGAGACCCTGCTGGCTGGGTGGCTCCGGTGACACCGGGAAGAGTGCTTTTCGAGGTCGAGGGCGTGCCTTTCGATGTCGCCAAGGAAGCTCTTCGCCTTGCTGCACAAAAGCTGCCTGTGAAGACGAAGTTCATTGTGAGGCGCGATTACGATAAAAATGCTTGATTGTTATGAAAATTAAGGAAATAAGAGAACTCGATACCAAGGATTTAGCCGAGAGACTGCGGTCTGAGGTGGACAAGTTGCAGCAGCTGAGGCTTACCAACGCTGTCAGCCCACTTGAGAACCCCTGCCAAATCAGGGAGATGCGCCGGAGCATTGCACGTATGAAGACTGTGCTCCACGAGAGGCAACTTAACAACAAATAACCCACGGGCAGATGGAAAAGAGAAACCTAAGGAAAGTAAGGCAGGGCGTGGTCGTCAGTGACAAGATGGATAAGACGATTGTCATCGCTTCCAAGTTCAAGGAGAAACATCCCTTCTACGGCAAGTTCGTGCAGAAGACGAAAAAATATCACGTGCATGACGAGAAGAACGAGGCAAACATCGGCGACACCGTGCTCATTATGGAAACCCGCCCCCTCAGCAAGACTAAGAGGTGGAGACTTGTGCAAATAGTAGAAAGGGCTAAGTAATCATGATACAGACAGAAACAAGACTCAACGTGTGCGACAACAGTGGAGCTCGTGAGGCTCTGTGCATACGTGTGCTTGGCGGCACAGGCCGGCGCTATGCCAGCGTCGGCGATGTGATTGTGGTGGCGGTGAAGAACGTCATCCCTTCAAGTGACCTGAAGAAAGGCGCAGTGTCAAAGGCCCTGATCGTGCGCACGAAGAAAGAAGTGCGCCGCCCAGATGGCTCATACATCCGTTTCGATGACAATGCGTGCGTGCTTCTCAACAATGCAGGAGAAATCCGTGGAAGCCGCATCTTCGGTCCTGTCGCCCGCGAACTCCGCGCAGTCAACATGAAAGTGGTGTCTCTCGCACCCGAGGTACTGTAACCACTAATAGCGACACAACAGAGATGAATAACAAACTGAAGATAAAGAAGAACGACATGGTGCTTGTCCTTGCTGGTAATGACAAGGACAGGCGTAACTCCAACGGCAAGTATCCGGAGCCACACAAGGTGCTCAAGGTGCTCGTTAAGGAAAGGCGAGCCATTGTCGAGGGGGTGAACGTTGTCTCAAAAAGCACGAAGCCGTCGGCCAAGCACCCGCAGGGAGGAATAATCAAGCAAGAGGCTCCCGTCGACATATCGAACCTTAGCCTCGTAGATCCCAAGACGGGAGAACCCACGCGTGTGGCCATCAAGAGGACAGAGGACGGTAGGAAAGTCCGCATAGCCAAAAAGTCAGGGGAGGAAATAAAGTGATGGATACTGCACAACTGAAGAAGACATACAAGGAGCAAATTGCTCCCGCACTCATGAAGCAGTTCAGCTACAGCTCCACGATGCAGGTGCCCGTGCTGAAGAAGATTGTTATAAACCAAGGACTCGGCGATGCCACGCAAGACAAGAAGATAATAGATGTGGCCATCAACGAGATAACGGCCATCACGGGTCAAAAGGCTGTGGCAACCTACTCTAAGAAAGACATCGCCAACTTCAAGCTGCGCAAGAAGATGCCCATCGGCGTGATGGTCACCCTCCGTCGCGAGCGTATGTATGAGTTCCTTGAGAAGCTCATCCGTGTTGCTCTGCCGCGTATCCGTGACTTCAAGGGCATCGAGAGCAAGCTCGATGGCAATGGGAACTATACTCTCGGCATAGAGGAGCAGATAATCTTCCCTGAGATAAACATCGACGCTGTAGACAAGCTCAGGGGAATGAACATCACTTTCGTGACTTCCGCCAACACCGATGAGGAGGGATATGCCCTGCTTAAGGCTTTTGGCCTTCCGTTTAAGAACGCTAAAAACGATTGACATACTATGGCAAAGGAATCGATGAAGGCCCGTGAGGTCAAGCGTGCCAAGCTCGTGAAACGCTATGCCGCCAAGCGTGCCGCACTGAAGAAAATCATCGCCACTTCCAACGACCCGGCTGAAGCATACGAGGCTGCGCGCAAGTTGCAGAGCATACCTAAGAATGCCTGCCCTGTGCGTCTGCACAATCGCTGCAAGATAACGGGTCGCCCACGTGGATACATGCGCCAGTTCGGCCTCTCGCGCATACAGTTCCGTGAGATGGCTTCTCTGGGGCTTATTCCGGGTGTGAAGAAGGCCAGCTGGTGATTGAGAGAAAGCTTATCAAATTTAATATTGTCGGGGCAGTCCCGATTAATTAAACAACATTTATGACAGATCCAATAGCAGATTATCTGACGAGGTTGCGCAATGCCATCATGGCTCACCACCGTGTGGTGGAGGTGCCTGCCTCGAACATGAAGAAGGAGATTACCAAAATCCTCTTCGAGAAGGGCTATATCTTGAACTACAAGTTCATCGATGACGGTCCGCAGGGCACAATTAAGGTTGCCTTGAAATATAATCCGACTACCAAGGCGAGTGCCATCAAGTGCCTCAAGAGGGTGTCCACGCCAGGTCTCCGTAAGTATACGGGTTATAAGGACATGCCGCGTGTAATCAATGGATTGGGCATCGTAATCCTGTCCACGTCCAAGGGCATAATGACAGACAAGGAAGCCAAAGACCTCAAGATTGGGGGCGAGGTGCTCTGCTACGTATATTGATAGGAGGATAGATATATGTCAAGAATAGGAAAACAGCCAATTTCCATACCCGCAGGTGTCACCGTGACGCTTGATGGTGAAGTGGTGAATGTCAAAGGCCCCAAGGGCGAGCTTTCCCAGTGGGTTAATCCTTCTATAATCGTGAAAGTGGCCGATGGCCATGTGACTTTTGAGATTGACGAGAACAGCACTGTCGATTCTAAGCAGAAGCAAGCGTTCCACGGCCTCTACCGCGCGTTGGTGAACAACATGGTGGTGGGCGTGAGCGAAGGTTACAAGAAAGTGCTCGAACTCGTCGGTGTTGGATACCGTGTCTCCAATCAGGGAAACATTCTGGAGTTTGCATTGGGATATACGCACCCCATCTTCATAGAGCTGCCCAAGGAGATTAAGGTGGAGACAAAGTCTGAGAGAAACCAGAACCCTCTCGTTATTCTCGAGTCGTGCGACAAGGCTCTGCTTGGTCTTGTATGCGCTAAAATCCGCTCTTTCCGCAAGCCCGAACCTTACAAGGGAAAAGGTATTCTGTTCCAAGGCGAGGTCATACGGAGGAAGTCAGGCAAGTCGGCATCGGCTAAGTAACTTTAACAGATTACAACCATGGCAATATCAAAGATAGAAAGGCGGACTAGGATAAAGCACAGGATTCGCAAACGCATTTTTGGAACGGCTGCGCGTCCTCGCATGAGTGTGTTCCGCAGCAACAAGCAAATATACGTGCAGGTTATCAACGATACGGAGGGAAAGACCATCGCTTCCGCATCTTCGCTTGGCATGGAGGCTATGCCCAAAGTGCAGCAGGCTGAGAAAGTCGGTGAACTCATCGCCAAGAAGGCTCTGGAAGCCGGTGTAAGCTCCGTCGTGTTCGATCGTAACGGCTATCTCTACCACGGACGTGTGCAACATCTGGCAGACGCTGCTCGCAAGGGTGGCCTTAACTTTTAAACGATTATGGCAATGAACAGAGTTAAAGTAAATAGCGACGTTGAGTTGAAAGACAGGCTGGTTGCCATTAACCGTGTGACCAAAGTGACCAAAGGAGGTCGCACTTTCACGTTCGCTGCGATTGTCGTTGTTGGCGATGGCAATGGCGTGATTGGATGGGGACTTGGCAAGGCTGGCGAGGTGACTGCCGCCATTGCCAAGGGTGTAGAGGCCGCAAAGAAGAATCTTGTGAAGGTTACCTTGCTCAAGGGCACTGTGCCCCACGATATGCAGGCTCGCTTCGGTGGTGCTCACGTATTCCTGCATCCAGCCGCTCCCGGTACCGGTCTTGTGGCTGGTGGCGCAATGCGCGCTGTGCTTGAGAGTGTCGGAGTGAATGATGTGCTCGCCAAGTCGCGTGGTTCTTCCAATCCGCACAATCTCGTGAAGGCAACCATACTCGCTCTTTCCCAAATGAGGGATGCCTATACTGTGGCTGCTGACCGTGGCATTAGCGTGGAAAAAGTTTTCAGGGGCTAAAGGAGGAACAACTATGGCAACGATAAAGATTAAGCAGATCAAGAGCAAAATAGGTGCTCCGCTCGACCAGAAGCGCACGCTTGCCTCGCTGGGATTGCGCAAGATTTCTCAGGTGGTGGAGAAAGAGGATACCCCGACCGTTCGTGGGATGATTCGCAAGGTTCACCATCTGGTGACGGTAATTGAATGACAAACAAAATAAATTGATTGCAAATGAAGCTACATAACTTAAGGCCGGCTGCCGGCTCCACTCATTCTCGCCGCCGGCTCGGGCGTGGCCCGGGTTCGGGGCTGGGCGGAACGTCTACTCGCGGCCACAAGGGCGCAAAGTCGCGTTCTGGTTATTCTCGCAAGAGGGGCTTCGAGGGCGGACAGATGCCTCTGCAGCGCCGCGTCCCGAAGTCAGGGTTCAAGAGCCTTAACCACAAGGAGTATTCCCCAGTGAATCTCTTCGCTTTGCAGAAGCTCGTTGACGAGTGCCAGCTCACGAAGATTGGCATGGCCGAAATCATTGGCAACGGACTTGCCAATGGCAAGCTGCCAGTGAAGATTCTCGGCAAGGGTGAGCTTAAAGCCAAGATTGATGTCGAGGCGAATGCATTCTCGAAGAGTGCCGAGGAGGCCATCAAGGCTTTGGGCGGAACCGCAACAATAGTCTGAGAACGATGAAGAAGTTAATCGAGACACTGCAGAACATTTGGAAGGTGGAGGATTTGCGCCAGCGCATCCTCATCACCCTTCTTTTCACGGCCATATATCGTTTCGGGTCGTTCGTGGTGTTGCCAGGAATCAACCCGTCCATGCTTGACAAGTTGCAGTCGCAAACTCAGGGCGGCCTCATGTCACTGCTGGATATGTTCTCTGGAGGCGCATTCTCCAACGCGTCAATCTTCGCGTTGGGAATAATGCCCTACATCTCAGCTTCTATCGTTATGCAGCTCCTGGCCGTGGCGCTGCCATATTTCCAGAAGATGCAGCGCGAGGGGGAAAGCGGGCGCAAGAAAATCAGCAAGTACACGCGGTGGCTCACCGTTGCCATACTGCTGGTTCAGGGTCCGAGTTATCTTTTCAACCTCAAGGCACAGGCTGGCAGTGCATTGGCTTCGGGCATTTCCTGGCCTATGTTCATGCTGACCTCTACCATCATCCTCGCTGCAGGAAGTATGTTCATTCTCTGGCTGGGTGAGCGCATCACAGACAAGGGCATCGGCAACGGTGTGTCGCTCATAATAATGATAGGTATTATAGCGCGTCTGCCGCAGGCTTTCATTCAGGAGGTTGCGTCCCGTTTCGCCACAACGGGCAATGGTAACGTTGTTATGCTGCTCGTGGAGATTCTCATTCTCTTCGTGGTGATTTGTGCAGCAATCCTTTTGGTGCAAGCCACACGCCGAATACCTGTGCAGTATGCAAAGCGCATTGTGGGCAGCAGGCAGTACGGTGGCGCTCGTCAATACATCCCGTTGCGTTTGTTCGCCGCCAATGTCATGCCCATCATCTTCGCTCAGGCATTGATGTTTATACCGTTGGCCATTGTGTCCTACTCGACTCCCGAGAATTCAAGCTGGTTCATGCGTTCCATGCTTGACCATCGCACATTCCTTTACAATGTGGTGTTCGCGTTGCTTATCATAGCTTTCACGTATTTCTATACGGCCATTACGCTCAATCCGACGCAGATGGCAGAAGACATGAAGCGCAACAATGGATTCATCCCAGGGGTGAAGCCGGGTAAGGACACGGCTGAGTACATTGACACAGTGATGTCGCGCATCACGTTCCCGGGGTCGCTTTTCATAGCACTCATCGCCATCATGCCTGCTCTTGCCGGGCTGCTTGATGTGCAGGATGCCTTTGCACAGTTCTTCGGTGGCACGTCGCTGTTGATTCTCATTGGAGTAGTGCTCGACACGCTCCAGCAGATAGAGAGCCATTTGCTCATGCGTCACTACGATGGCCTGCTCAATTCAGGCCGTGTTCACGCCCGTCCCGGTGTGTCGGCGTATTGATGGCCTTTGTTGATGGGAATATATCTGAAAACAGAAGATGAGATAGAGCTGATTCGCCAAGCGAACCTGCTCGTGAGCAGGACGCTTGGCGAATTGTCAAGGCACATTAGGCCTGGAGTGACAACAGCAAGGCTTGATGCCATTGCGGAAGAGTTCATCCGTGACCATGGGGGCGTGCCTACTTTCAAGGGCTTCCCAAGCCCGTTTGCAGACCCGTTCCCAGCCTCCATCTGCACTTCGGTAAACGCTGTCGTTGTGCATGGCATCCCCAGTGCGGGAGAGACGTTGCGCGATGGCGACATCATTTCGATAGACTGTGGTGCGGAGCTTAACGGCTTTTGTGGGGATTCCTGCTATACGTTTTGTGTCGGCGAGGTTGTCGATGACGTTAGGGCTTTGTTGAAAGTCACAAAGGAGTCCCTTTACAAGGGCATCGAGGCGGCTTGCGCCGGACGGCATGTCGGCGACATCGGCCACGCCGTGCAGAGCCACTGCGAGAGTGCAGGCTATGGCGTGGTGAGGGAGTTGACCGGTCATGGCATAGGCCGCAAGATGCACGAAGAGCCGCAAGTTCCCAATTATGGTCGTCCGGGCACGGGCGAAATGCTGAAGGCAGGGATGTGCCTCGCCATTGAGCCGATGGTTACGATGGGCAATCGCGCCATAGGTCTCATGGCCGACCGGTGGGGCTTCCGTACACGCGACGGCTTGTGCGCGGCACATTTCGAGCATACCGTGGCAATCCGTCGTGGGAGGGCGGAGATTCTCTCCACGTTCGATGATATAGAAAGTCAGCAAGCAAATCAACAATAACTAATGGCAAAGCAGTCAGCAATTGAGCAAGACGGAACGATCACGGAGTCGCTGTCTAACGCGATGTTCCGTGTCGAACTTGAGAACGGCGTGCAAATCATCGCCCACATTTCCGGGAAGATGAGAATGCACTACATCAAGATACTTCCTGGCGACAAGGTGAAAGTGGAGATGAGTCCCTATGACCTCACCAAGGGTCGGATAGTGTTTAGGTACAAATAACTCACAGGACATAATTATATGAAGACCAGAGCATCATTGAAGAAGCGCACCCCCGACTGCCAGATAGTGCGGCGCAAGGGTCGCCTATTCGTCATCAACAAGAAGAACCCTAAGTACAAGTTGCGTCAGGGTTAAGACATCCATCAACACAACATTTTTCAATTCACAATCAACCAATGGCAATAAGAATTGTTGGAGTAGATTTGCCCCAAGACAAGCGTGGCGAAATCGCATTGACCTATATCTACGGGATAGGTCGAAGTAGTTCAGCAAAGATATTGGACAAGGCCGGCGTGAGCCGCGACCTGAAAGTCAGTGAGTGGACTGACGAGCAGGCAGCCAAGATCCGTGAGGTTATCGGTGCTGAGTACAAGGTGGAGGGCGACCTCCGCGCGGAGATTCAGTTGAACATCAAGCGCCTGATGGACATCGGCTGCTATCGTGGCATCCGCCACCGTCTGGGTCTGCCTGTGCGTGGCCAGAGCACCAAGAACAACGCTCGCACCCGCAAAGGCAAGAAGAAGACTGTCGCTAACAAGAAGAAGGCTACAAAGTAACCTGACACTCATTGACTTAGAAATTTAACCATGGCAAAGAAAACAGTCACCTCAAAGAAAAGGAACGTCAAGGTGGACGCACTTGGACAACTCCATGTGCACAGCTCGTTCAACAACATAATTGTGTCTCTCACCAACAGCGAGGGTCAGGTCATCTCTTGGTCTTCAGCTGGAAAGATGGGCTTCCGTGGCTCCAAGAAGAACACTCCCTACGCCGCCCAGATGGCAGCAGAGGATTGCGCCAAGGTGGCATACGACCTCGGCCTGCGCAAGGTCAAAGCCTATGTCAAGGGCCCGGGCAACGGCCGCGAGTCGGCCATCCGTGCCATTCACGGAGCAGGGATAGAGGTTACGGAGATAATCGACGTCACTCCGCTGCCCCACAACGGATGCCGTCCTCCGAAGCGTCGTAGGGTGTAATTTTGCAGCCACAAACAACAAAAACATAGATAGCAGAAATCATGGCAAGATACATAGGACCGAAATCAAAGATTGCGCGTCGTTTTGGAGAGCCCATCTTCGGCGCAGACAAAGTTTTGTCCAAGCGGAATTACCCTCCCGGACAGCATGGCAACAACCGTCGCAGGAAGACCTCCGAGTACGGTGTCATGTTGGCAGAGAAGCAGAAAGCCAAGTACACTTACGGTGTGCTTGAGCGCCAGTTCCGCAATATGTTTGAAAAGGCCGCAAAGGCAGATGGCATCACTGGCGAGGTGTTGCTCCAGAATCTGGAGAGCCGCCTTGACAACATCGTGTTCCGTCTTGGCATCGCTCCCACTCGCGCCGCTGCCCGTCAGCTCGTGAGCCACAAGCACATCACCGTCGACGGCAAGGTGGTCAACATCCCCTCATACTCCGTGAAGCCGGGACAGATAGTGGCTGTGCGCGAGAAGGCCAAGTCGCTTGAGGTCATCGAGGCTGCTCTTGCAGGCTTCAACCACAGCAAGTATCCTTGGTTGGAGTGGGATGCCAACGTCATGGGTGGCAAGTATCTTCACAAGCCCGATCGTGCCGACATCCCTGAGAACATCAAGGAGCAGTTAATCGTTGAGTTGTACTCTAAATAAAATCATTGAATCAATGGCGATATTAGCATTTCAAAAACCCGATAAAGTCGTAATGTTGGAGGCGACGGACAAGTTCGGCAAGTTCGAATTCCGTCCGCTTGAGCCTGGCTTCGGCGTTACCATCGGCAACGCCCTCCGCCGCATCCTCCTCTCGTCGCTCGAAGGGTACGCCGTCAACACTGTCCGCATTGCGGGCGTGGAGCACGAGTTCTCCTCCGTCTCAGGCGTGAAGGAAGACGTCACCAACATTATACTGAATCTCAAGCAAGTGAGGTTCAAGCAAATAGTGGAAGAGTTCGAGAACGAGAAAGTGAGCATCACTGTCGAGAATTCCACCGTCTTCAAGGCTGGTGACATAGGCAAGCATCTGACCGGATTTGAAGTGTTAAACCCTGATTTGGTGATTTGTCATTTGGATTCAAAGGCTTCAATGCAGATTGACCTGACCATCAACAAGGGACGTGGATACGTCCCCGCAGATGAGAACAGCGAGTTCTGCACCGATGTCAACGTGATACCCATCGACTCCATTTACACCCCGATTCGCAACGTCAAGTACTCCGTAGAGCCTTACCGAGTGGAGCAGAAGACCGACTACGACAAGTTGGTTCTGGAGGTGACCACAGACGGTTCCATACACCCCAAGGACGCTCTCAAAGAGGCAGCCAAGATACTCATCTATCACTTCATGCTGTTCTCCGATGAGAAGATAACCCTTGAGAACACCGACGTGGACGGCAACCAGAAGTTCGATGAGGAAGTGCTCCACATGCGCCAGTTGCTGAAGACACGGCTCGTGGACATGAACCTCAGTGTCCGTGCCCTGAACTGCCTCAAGGCTGCTGACGTGGAGACCTTGGGCGACCTCGTGCAGTACAACAAGACCGATTTGCTCAAGTTCCGCAACTTTGGCAAGAAGTCGCTCACAGAGCTTGACGATCTGCTCGAAAGCCTCAACCTTTCCTTCGGGACCGATATTTCAAAGTACAAGTTGGACAAAGAGTGAGCCAAGCACAAGGCACGCTCGCAGTCTGAACAATCGAACAAAGCAAAATGAGACACAATAAGAAATTCAAGCATCTCAATCGCACGGCCTCTCACCGCAAGTCCATGCTTGCCAACATGGCAATCTCGCTGATTGAGCACAAGCGGATTACCACCACCGTGCCCAAGGCCAAGGCCCTGCGCAAGTATGTTGAGCCGCTCATCAACCGTTGCAAGGACGACTCCACGGCATCGCGTCGTCTCGTCTTCAGTTATTTGCAGAACAAGGAGGCTATCAAGGAGCTTTACGGAACGGTGGCAGCCAAGATTGGCGACCGCCCCGGCGGCTACACCCGCATCATCAAGCTCGGCTTCCGCAAGGGTGACACAGCCCCCATCTGCTTCATAGAGCTGGTCGACTTCGACGAGAACATGGCTAAGACCGAGACCAAGCGCAAGGCCACCCGCCGTTCGCGCCGTTCAGGCAAGGCCGCCACAGAGGCCGTTGAGCAGCCCGTTGCAGCAGAGGCCGAGACTGCCCCTGCAACCGAAGAGGCTGCTGCCGAGGCAGCTCCCGCCGAGGAGACAAAGGCATAAAGTCGAAAGTAACGATAAATCCCGGATTACAGCGGGCTGCAACGTCGCAAAGACGGCGTGCAGCCCGCTTTCCGTTTGTGTGCCATGTGGCGAAAGGTGAAAAGAGGGAATGGGCACGCATTTCCCCTCATGGAAAAGTTCACAGACCTTGTGTCAGTAGAGAAGTCTTTTAGCAATGATACTTATTGCATAATAATCACTGTCTGCATCTTGTCTTCCGTCTCGCTTCGGCGTAGCCCGCTACGCCGAAGCGCGTCTGGAAGTCAATCTGCGCGACATGACCGCAGAATCAGTCTGAAGCCTAACGACCGATTTGGGATTATCACTTCTTTGCATCTTTGCGCATAGTTTCGGAGTTCTAAATTTATGGCAAAGATCAAGACCATACCTTGAAAGACGGGGAACGACTGGAAGATGAAGAAATGTTTTAATTAGGGACATTTACTGACTATCCATAAATAGTTGCCCTTGC
>CAZURD010000044.1:0-18911 GCA_964623445.1 uncultured Prevotella sp.
CACGGCCGATGCCGCTGTTCTGACCAAGAATGTTCCTGTTTATCGGATAGTATTTCACTCCATCGTACACAAAAGGCTTTTCCTCTTCCTTTGAGAAAAAGGCCACTTCCAATTGAATGTCATGCCGTTGCTTCAGGGCATCTTCCAAGTTAATCATCCAGCCATGAATGATTTGCACAACATTGCGCCTCTTGATGCTCCCACAAGGACTTAAGCTAAACCATAGAACTTTCATTGGTTGATTTGTTTTATTATTTTGCAAGGCGTACCGACGGCAACCACATTCTCTGGTATGTCATGTGTCACCATGCTGTTCATTCCTATTACGCTGTTTCTCCCTATCCTAACACCTTTTCTGACAATCACTCCTGCGCCCAAGAACACATTGTCCTCAATGACAATCGGCTTGGGCGGGGATGTGCGCCCATCGTCAAAGTGCGCGTCCCCATCCATGATGAGCGTATTCGCACCACATCGCACATTATTGCCAACCGTGATGCCAATGAAGCATCTTATGGTCGTCCCGCTAAATCCGCAATTGTCTCCGATTTTGATTTTGCATCCTGCCGATGTGGCAGGGGCCGCAGACAACATGCACCTGTGATTCAGTCCGAGGCGGTTGGCGTAATTGCTGGAATTGAAAGTGCAATTCCCGCCAATCTCTATTTGGGAGTTGTCGGACAGGAAAAAGGATGTCCATCCATTCTTACCCTCCCTCTTATCTTTACGCCAATTGCCTTGGCATACAATTTATTGAGGAACGATGAAACAAAAAATATGCAGACGTGGCATTTGCGGTTCAGATGCCGTGAAACCTTGTTTATAAACTTGGCCATTGCAGATGTTTTTTTATGTTAAACGCCATGACAAGTGTCCCCTTGTGCCTGCGCCAAGCGCCTTTGTCTTGGACGTGGTGAAGAAAGCACGCTGATGGAAAACCAGAACAGGATGCTCCTCACAGAGAAAGTGCATACAGGGTTTGTCGTGTACATGTCAATGAAATATGTCAGCAGGATTGTCGCTATGAAAGAGAATGTCTTGTCCTTCCTTGCATACCCGCGCTTGATTGCCAGCAGCATTATCAATATTATTAACGTATCGTAAGCTATGCCTCCTTTCAGCATCATGTTCAGGTAACCGGTTTCGATGCCTTTCCTGCTATCGCTTATTTCACCTGTTTCTTCGTTCACCCCAACCTGATAGTATCCCCCATCCATGCCACGGCCGAAAATCCAATCAGAGGCAGGCGACTTAGCGAAATCGGCAAAGAACAGCTCCTCCACTCCCGACCGCGTGTCTTCCTTGGCCCTGTCTGCCATGCTTTTGAATATGCCGGAAGTCAGCGTGTCCATGCTGAGCAAAAGGGAAAGGACGATTAAAGCCGACCCGAGGACGGAAAGGAACAGTTTCAGGCTGTTTTTCTTGAATGTGCCAAAGACTGAGAACAGGTAAGCAATGAAAACATACAGAAGCAGGCTGAACGAAACATTGCGCCTTGCATTCAGCATCATCAGCAGGAAATATATAAGCCACAGCGCAATGTTGACTTTTTTCTGTCTGTCCGTGAAGAAAGCCCCCAAGCCAACAAGGAATGCGGATATGAATGGCAGACTGGAACCGATTGCTTCCGCCTCGTAATGTATCTGAACCAAGTCGGACAGGTTCAAGAGCCACAGCGGGATGACAAACAGTGAGGCTGCATAGAATGTCTTTATTATCTCCCTGAAGTATTTCTCATTGGGGAGGGGCACTATCACAAACGGCAATAGATACATCGGTGTGCTCAATACATGCAAGCCGAAATCCTTAGGGGATGCCGGCCACTGCCCACGTATGACCGTGATGGCTGAAATTATCGCGAGCAGTGCATACAGCCATTTCTCATAGGAACGGAACTTCTTCAGGCAGCCGCACCTGTATAGTTTATATTCGGTCAACAGTATTGCGATGAAGCAGAACAGTTCCATGCTGCGCAAAACCGTCGTTACCTTGATGAAATCCTTCAATAGAGGATTTATCAAGATCATCGCAAACAACAATACGTATATGCGCTTTACGTATTTTAATTCCATCCGTGACGACAACATCATCTGCAAGATTTGAGCCTCTTGATACCGCCAGGGTCATTGGCGGCATCCCGCATCAAAAAAATTGGAGGGCATGGAGACGTGGAAGATATTAATAGCGTTTTCTATATAGAAAACGTTGCTTTGACAAATCTTTCCAATAAATCCATTTCAGTCTCCATAAATAATGGCGGGCAATCATGTTTTTATAGAATATCGTTTTAGAGTTCAGCGGTTGTAATAAATCGCTTATCTCAGATGTTATTTCTTGCATTGTCCACCTGCAATCATAATCTAAATCCATTATGGCAAAGACTGTTTGTTCTGCAAAATTTCCTGCATGTATGCTTTCATAATCTATACATTTCAGGGCATCTTCTGACAACAGCTTCCCCCCCCCCCACAGATAAATACCGCTCCGCAATTTATAGGCTCTTCCGTATCATACAATTTCTCAAATCCACATGATTTTATAAAAGTATCATCATAATTATGAGAATTGTCTATTGATAGCTTTAACTTGCAACTTTCCAGTTCATTATTTGTGATAGGGGTGTTGTACCACAAAATATCGGGATCAGAAAACAAGACTTTATTATTTTCAGAGTGATATAGAATTGCCGCCATTCTCTTTCCCAAGATATGCTTATGCGCCCACTTATCCAGACTTGGACAAGTGCTTTTGTAAAATGAAGAACAGACATCCCACATCACCATTTCTATATTAAGATTATAGCCCTTAAAGAATTCATATCCTTCTGAAACATCCCAAGAACCATCGGAGACTATTATAATTTTTCTTGGAACCAACTTCGAGTTTTTAAACAACGTATATATTGAAGCTATGACCATATCAAAATCTCTGGCTCTACAAATAGTCACATAAATATAGTCGGCCACATTGTATTCAGATGGTTGGAATTTATATGGTACGACTTTATTTACGAGACGAGCAATCTTCACAAAACGATTCTTGCTTGCTCCTCTCTTGCTCTTTACTAAGTTAATAAATTCATCTTGCGAAATCATGGTTCAAAACAAATTACGTGTTAAATACTAAAATTAAAAATCCTTGAAACGTTATTTATCATACACATTTTAGATCTGCCTTTTACCATTTTATGGCATCATTGGAGATCTGTGGCAATTTCCAAATAATATCACATCTTCATAAAACCTTTTTTCTTTTCAAAATAAAACCCATTATCTGCTTCCGCTCGCTCATGTTCATTCCGATTGTAGCTATTGAAACCAATGATGAGCATATTGAAATGACCATGATTGAGACGGAACTGAACAAGCCCCTGTCCAATAAGAGATAAAACGCAAGCGGAACTGGTATTGAAGCTATGGTCGCTTTCAATGCGACAAGGACTACATTCCTCAAATAATACATGATTGGAAAATTTTCCATGCGTTTCAAAAAGAGCAGCCTGACAAAAATCAACAGGAAGTATGCCAATGAGAACAGCACATAAGGTGTTTCCGGATTTTTGAGGAAAACAAAAGAGACATACGTCATCGGGAAGACCAAGCAGGTGATGACCGTCTCACAAATCATGTATTTCTTCAATTTGCCAACGGCAAGTATGTTGGTATATAAGAAATCGCCGAGCAGACTCACTAAAGTAAGTATCAGGGTCAGCCTGACGAAATCTGCTGCATATTCGGGGACAATGCCCAACCATGTCTTTAGGATAAACTCCGCCTCGAAGAAGAAGGGCATGGAAATCACCAGCATCAGGAAAAACGAATATTTAGTGCCGCTGCAAACAAGTTTTTTCATGTATTCCATGTCCCTGGACGAATACGACTTTATCACTTGAGGCCTGACGGCTGTCGTGAAGTTGTTTATGAAAGTCTTTGTCACGCCGTCTATTTGCGTCGCTATGCCCCTGGCCGCATTTACCGTCACTCCGAAAAACAGGTTTGATATGATGTTTATGCCATGAGTGTTGAATATATAGGCAGTCGCAGCGATGAAGTTCCAGCCAGTGAACTTCATCATGTCCTTTAACAGGCTCTTGTCAAGGACAAAATGATAAGAGCATTCTTCAAAATGCTTCTTGCAATACACTCCATAGATAACCCTTAGTAGGAATGCGACAAAGAACATCAGGAAAGAATAGGTGATCAACTTGTCAAACGACGACACGTAAAGCAAGTACACCAAGACCAATTTCATCACAGCCTCAAAGACACTTATGTAAGCAAATGCCTTCATCTGCTCATGGGCGATGATTGTTGCATTGTATGGCACACTTATCAGCGTAACCACAAAGGACATGACGGCAAACTGGAAGACCCAGTTCGCGGCATACATCCTTTCTGCGGCAATGTTCATCTTCGCATTGAGGAACCAAATGCCGACTGTTTCCGCCAAGACTATGACAACGAACGAAATCAGTATCTGGATGTTCACACTCGTGCAAAAGACAAGTTTCAAGCGCCTCATGTCCTTTTTGCCAAGCTCAAACGTCAAGTAGCGGCTTATGGCCTGTGCCAATGACGACGTGACGATTGAAAACATTGCCACAACGCCCCCTACGACATTGTTTATACCATAATCCTCAACACCAAGTACATTCAACACCACCCTGCTCGTAAACAAGCTGACAATCATCGTAATGAAAGTCCTTATATACAGAGCCACGGTGTTCTTGGCTATGCGCTTATTGTTTTCGAAAGATTCGGACATGATTTATTGGATAAAACTATGGCTGTATCTCGTGGCCGAACAGGATGCCGGAGCAGCAGGATATGTTACGTCTATTCTATATTTGCAAGCGTCCAGTTCTGGCATACCCTCCGTTTTTCAAGAAGTATGCCCAAAACAAGATAAAAATTCGGTTGACCTTTCTTGATTTGTTGACACACTGTGCCGATGGATCGCTCCCCGATGCTCAATATTCAATCTCGTTTCCCGCCGCTTTCACGAACCGGCAGTTGACGAGGGTGGTGGCGCAGGCCAGCAGGTTGTCCACGCGGACGATGAAGTGGCGGGCGCGGTGGCCGGCGATGCGTTGCAGGTAGCCCTCCACGCCACGGAAGATGCCGTCGCCGATGATTACGCGGGCGTTGGGCCGGAGGCTGGAGATGTCGTCGGGCGTGAGCCATGTGAGCCTGCCGGCATTGGCGTAGAAGATGCGGAGGAAGTCGTCCATCTGCTTGTCGGGCACGATGATGGGCACGGAGCGTCCGCCCATTTCGGGGCGCGTCTTGAATTGTATCAGGGTGTTCAGTTCGGGTTTCAGGCGGCGCATGTCGGCCTCGGTGGAGCGGACGAAGATGAGGTTGCGCACCAAGGGGACGTGGCGCACCGTGAGCGTGCCGCGCTCGCTGATTGTCTCCACACGTTCCTTGGGCACGAAGCACAGCACTCCGCGCCGCTCAAGCATGGCTTCGGCTTTCAGCTCGCGCCCGTATGGCGAGGACATGGCATACCAGAGCAGGCGTGTGTCGGCTGCGGTGTTTGTCATCGGGGGATGCAAGGCTGTGCTGTTTGTTGGTCAGGACGCATCTTTAGCTCCTTGGCAATCGTGCAATATGTTGATTGCCAATGTGTTTGTGGGCTTTTGCGTCCTGATGTCCCATAGGCATCGTTTCATCGTCTCTTCGTATGAAGCGGCGAAAAGAACGGTGCAAAGGTACGATTTATTTTGCAAAGAATGTCGGACGGTCGGCGTTTTTGCTGTAGAATTTTTGTCCACCGTATGTTCAACCGTTTGTGGACAGGCTTTGCGTCCCTTGCGCACGGATGGCGCATTCTTTGCCACCGCATTGCGCTTTGGCTTCGGCTGCTTTGCAACGGGACGTTAATTGTGTTGCAACGGGGCATTAAATGGAGGCCAACGAGGCATTAATTGCGCGCCGATTAATGCCTCGTTGGCGTGCGTTTAGGCATTTAATTTCAGGCATCTAATTTCCGGTTTCGGATGCGTGGCCGTCTGCCGCCTCCGGCGGGAGCAGTTCCCGCCCGTGTCGCGCGCGCGTGATATTATACTAAGGAGTAAGGATGCTGGTTGCCGATGTGTGGAATAACTTATTCATGTAAAACAGTTACAATGTCGGAATAAAAGTGTAACTTTGCTGGCGGATGCTCCGCCTGCCGGCGCGGACGGGGCGCGTCGTTGACGCTCGCCGCAGTCGTTGCCGTTGCCGGTGGGTGGCGGATTGTCGGCGCAGGGCTGTCCGTCAGTGCGTTGGCTGCCCTTTGCGCGTGTGGCCTTGGCACAGCATTTTACGATTTGTGATTGTGAAACACAGCGAGAATGGACTTCTGAACCACATTGACTATCCCTCGGACTTGCGACGGCTTGACGTGGGACAGTTGCCGCAGGTGTGCGACGAACTGCGTCGCGACATCCTCGACGAGCTGTCCGTGAACCCCGGCCACTTGGCTTCGAGCCTTGGCGTGGTGGAGCTTACCGTGGCCCTGCATTACGTCTACGACACCCCCTACGACCGAATCGTGTGGGACGTGGGCCATCAGGCCTACGGGCACAAGATTCTAACGGGGCGGCGCGACGCTTTCTGCACCAACCGCAAGCTGCACGGGCTGATGCCGTTCCCGTCGCCGAAAGAGAGCGACTATGACACGTTCGTCTGCGGCCACGCCAGCAACTCCATCTCGGCCGCCCTCGGCATGGCCGTGGCGGAGAAGCGGATGGAACGCCTGCAAACTGACGACGGCGACACTCCCGCGCGGTTGCCACGGAGGGTGGTGGCCGTGATTGGTGACGGGGCGATGAGTGGCGGACTGGCTTTCGAGGGACTGAACAATGTGTCGTCCACGCCGAATGACATGCTCATAATACTCAACGACAACAACATGAGCATCGACCGCAGCGTGGGGGGCATGAAACAATACCTCATCGGCCTGAACACCAACGAGACTTACAACGCCCTGCGCTTCAAGCTCTCACAGTGGCTGCGCTCCTGCGGCTACCTGGAGGACGACCGCCGCAAGGGCCTCATACGCCTCGGGAACGCGCTGAAGTCGGCCTTTTCGCACCAGCAGAACATCTTCGAGGGACTCGACATACGCTATTTCGGCCCGTTCGACGGCCACAACGTGACGGAGCTTGTGCGCATACTGCGCCAGCTGCGCGGCATGAAAGGGCCGAAGATGCTCCACCTGCACACCACCAAGGGCAAGGGATACAGCCCGGCGGAAAAGGCTGCCACGATATGGCACGCGCCCGGAAAGTTCGACGTGGACACGGGCGAGCGCATCAGCGACGACGAAGACGGGCAGCCCCCGAAGTTCCAGAATGTCTTCGGCCATACGCTGCTCGAACTGGCCGAGGCCAACCCGCGCATCGTGGGGGTGACTCCGGCCATGCCCACGGGGTGCTCGATGAACATAATGATGGAGGCCATGCCCGACCGCGTGTTCGACGTTGGCATAGCCGAGGGGCACGCCGTGACCTTCTCCGGCGGCATGGCGAAGGAGGGCTTGCAGCCTTTCTGCAACATATACAGCTCGTTTGCGCAACGCGCCTACGACAACATCATACACGACGTGGCCATGCTCCGGCTGCCCGTGGTGCTCTGCCTTGACAGGGCGGGCCTTGTGGGCGAGGACGGGTCGACGCACCACGGGGCGTTCGACATGGCCGCCCTGCGCCCCGTGCCGAACCTGACGATAGCCTCGCCGATGGACGAGCACGAGCTGCGGCGGCTGATGTTCACTGCCCAGCTGCCCGGCATGGGCACGTTCGTCATACGCTATCCGCGCGGCCACGGCACGCTGGCCGACTGGCACTGCCCGCTTGAGGCCGTCCCCGTGGGCACGGGGCGGCGGCTGAAGGCGGGGAGGGGCGTGGCCGTCGCCACCATCGGCCCGATAGGCTGCGAGGCCGCCAAGGCCATAGCCGATGCGGAGGCCGCCCGCCCCGGGGCTGATGTCGCCCACTACGACATGCGCTTCCTGAAGCCGCTTGACGAGGCTTTGCTGGAAGAGATGGCGCAGTTCGGCACGATAGTCACCGTGGAAGACGGCGTGCGCAACGGCGGCATGGGGTCGGCCGTGCTGGAGTGGATGGCCGACCACGGCCACTCCCCGCGCATGGTGCGGCTCGGGCTGCCCGACAAGTTCGTGGAGCACGGCACGGTGGAGCAGCTCGCCGCGATTGTGGGCATTGACCGCAAGGCCATCTGCAACGCCATTGTGGAAGCCATAGACCAGACGAAATGAAAATCATCATAGCCGGCGCCGGTGCCGTGGGCACTCACCTCGCCATGCTCATGTCGCGCGACAGGCACGATTGCGTGCTCATCGACGACGACGAAAAGAGGCTTGCCGGGCTCGACCGTGAATACGACATAATGGCCATGCACGGCTCGCCCATCAGCCCGGGCACGCTCTGCGATGCCGGGGTGCACGGCGCAGACCTCTTCGTCGGCGTAACGCCCTACGAGAGCGTCAACATGGCCGCCTGCTCCATGGCCCACCACTTCGGGGCGCGCAAGACCGTGGCGAGAGTGGACAACTATGAGTACATGGCACCGAAGCTCGAGCCGATGTTCCGCCAAATGGGCATCGACTCGCTCATATATCCCGAAATGCTGGCTGCCATCGACATCAACAACGGCCTGAAGATGAGTTGGGTGCGTCAGCGTGTCGACGTACACGGCGGCGCACTCGTGCTGCTCGGCATCAAGCTGCGGGCCGCGTGCGAGATTCTCAACCGCCCGCTCAAGGAGCTTTGCGGCCCCGACGACCCCTATCACATAGTCGCGGTGAAGCGCGAGGGGGAGACCATCATCCCCGGCGGAAACGACGAGCTGCGCCAGAACGACTTGGCCTATTTTATGACGACCAAGCCATACATCCCCTACATACGCAAGATTGTCGGCAAGGAACAGTATGCCGACGTGAAGAACGTCATAATGATGGGCGGCGGCAATATCACCGTCCGTGCGGCAAAGACAGCCCCCAAGTATCTCGGCGTGAAGATATTCGAGACCGACGAGCAGCGTTGCGAGCGGCTGAACGAGCTGCTCAGTGACACCAACGCGATGGTGATTCACGGCGACGGGCGCAACATCAGGCTGCTTCAGGAGGAGGGCATCAGGAAGACGCAGGCCTTTGTGGCACTCACCAGCAACGCCGAGACGAACATACTTGCCTGCCTCACGGCCAAGAGGCTCGGCGTGAGGAAAACCATTGCCATGGTGGAGAACCTCGACTATGTGGGCATGGCCGAGGAGCTTGACATCGGGACAATCATCAACAAGAAGACCATTGCGGCCAGCCACATATACCAAATGATGCTCGAGGCAGAGGTGAGCAACCTCCGTTCGCTGATGATGGTAGACAGCGACGTGGCCGAGTTCACCGTGGCGCAAGGCTCGCCGGTGACGCGCAAGCCCGTGAAGAGCCTCGGCCTGCCTTTCGGCGTGACCATCGGCGGACTTGTGCGCAACAACGTGGGGATGCTCGTCAACGGCAACTCGCAAATCGAGGCGGGCGACACGGTGATGGTGTTCTGCAACGAGCATGAGCTGAAGCGGGTGGAGAAATACTTCAAGTGACACGCGACACGGACTCCAATGGTCAACCTGCGCATCATATCCAAAATCATAGGGCAACTGCTCCTGCTTGAGGGGACGCTCATGCTGGCCTGCGTGGCTATGGCTCTCGCATGGGGGGAAGACGACGCTTTGGCTTTCCTCGTGGCCACGGCACTCACCGTGGCGGGCGGCATGGCGTTCAAGTATTTCGGGCGCAGTGCCGGCAACAACCTTAGCCTGCGTGATGCCTACATGGTGGTGGCGGCCACGTGGGTGGTGTTCTGCCTCTTTGGCATGGTGCCGCTTCTTGTCGGCGGCTACGTGCCGGGCGTGGCGGATGCGTATTTTGAAACCATGTCGGGCTTCTCAACCACCGGCGCGACGGTAATCGCCGACGTGGAACAGCTGCCCCGCGCCATGCTCTTCTGGCGTTCGCTGACCCATTGGATAGGCGGCCTCGGCATCGTGTTCTTCACCATTGCGGTGCTGCCGTCGCTCGTCGGCGGCAGCGTAAAGGTGTTTGCGGCGGAAGCCACAGGCCCTGTCCGCACCAAGATGCACCCCCGCCTCAGCACCAGCGCAAAGTGGATACTGACCGTCTACGTCGCCCTTTCGGCGGCGTGCGCCGCAGCTTTGTGGGCATCGGGCATGGAATGGTTCGACGCTGTGTGCTACGCCATGTCGATAGCGGCCACCGGCGGCTTTGCCAACCACAACGGAAGCATAGGCCACTACGGCTCGCCCACGATTGAGTATGTGGCAGCATTGTTCCAGTTTCTTTCGGGAATCAACTACACCATGATATATATGGCGACGCTGAAGGGCCGTCCCGGCGTGCTCGTGCGCAGCTCCGAACTGCGGTTCTACGCCGCCATCACGCTCCTGTCCACGTGCTTTGTGGCCGTGGTGCTTTTTGCACAGTCGGGCTATGGGGTGGAGAAAGCCTTGCGCAGCGCGTTGTTCCAAGTGACATCGACGCTCACGACGACCGGGATGTCGGCCGACAATGCGTCGCTTTGGCCGCCGGTCACGTGGCTGGTGCTGGCGTTCTGCATGTTCACGGGTGGCTGTGCAGGCTCCACGAGCGGCGGATTCAAGTGCGCCCGCGTAGCCATGCTGTTCAAGTCGCTTAGCAATGAGCTGTTGCGGCTGGTGCATCCCAACGCGGTGCTGCCCGTGAAGATGGACGGCCGGAGCGTGCCCACGGCGCACCTTGCCGCCTTGCTGGCTTTCCTTGCTGCTTTTCTGTGCGTTTGGCTCTTGTCGGCCGTGCTCTTCCTGCTGGCTGGCCTCTGTGGCTCTGATGCCATGTCGCTGCCGCTGAGCTGCATGAGCAACGCCGGACAGGCCATCGGAGGCGGCATAGGATTTACTGGAACGTGGGCCACGCTGCCAAGCGTGGCGAAGTGGCTGTGCTCGATGCTGATGCTCTTGGGCAGACTTGAGATAATGTCCGTGCTCGTGTTGTTTACGTGCGGCTTCTGGAAAGATAATTAAAAGGAAAATCAAAATACGTAAAGCAATGGGGCAGGGGAGGGCGACAGCGGCCTTTCCGTCCCGCAAGATTAAGGCAATGGAGAAAGCATATAAGTTCCGCCCTCTTCTGAAACATACGATTTGGGGCGGCGACAGGATAGCAAAATTCAAGCGGCTCGCCACTCCCGTGGATGGAGTGGGTGAGAGCTGGGAAATCAGCGGAGTGGAAGGCAGCGAAACATTGGTGTGCGGCGACCCTTGCGACGGTATGCCGCTCAACTTCCTCGTGGCCGAGCTGAAAGGCAGTCTGGTGGGCGAGAGCGTCTATCGGAAGCACGGCGACACGTTCCCCCTGCTGATAAAGTTCATTGATGCCCGCGACGATCTCTCGATACAGGTGCATCCCGATGATGTCATGGCGCGCCGCCACGGCCAGCGTCAGGGCAAGACGGAGATGTGTTATGCGCTCGACTGTGCGCCGGGGGCAAGGCTGTTGTCCGGCCTGAGCCGCCGCATCACTGCGGAAGACTATCGCCGCCTTGTGGCCGACGGGACGATAGCCGAGGCCGTGGCCAGCCACGCCGTGAGCGAGGGCGACTGCTTCTACATCCCGGCGGGGCGCATCCATGCCATCGGGGCGGGCTGTTTCCTTGTGGAGGTGCAGCAGACAAGCGACGTGACATACCGCATATACGACTACGGGCGCACCGATGCCGCAGGCCGTCCGCGCGAGCTTCACACCGAGCTTGCTGCCGAGGCCATCGACTATGGCGTGCTACCTGACTACCGAACGCACTATGAGCCGTGCGTGGACGGAGGCTCGCTGCTCGTGGATTGCCCCTATTTCACGACGAGTGTCTACGGCGTTGCCTCGCAGGCAGCCATCGACCTCACCCCGATAGACAGCTTCTCGGTGCTCGTGGGGGTCTGTGGAGAGGGCATTGTGGCCGATGCTGACGGACAAGTGTGTACGCTTCGTGCCGGCGAGACGGTGCTCTTGCCCGCCTCCACGGGTCGCATTGAGGTGAGGGGCAGGCTGCGCTTCATCGAGACCCATTGCCGTTGACGTGGCGGTGGCGGGCGTTTGGCTGTCCGTTGTGGTCGTTCGTGGCGACGGTGTGGGCTGGGGCTTCGCTTGGCTTGGCTTCCTCCGTTGATACGGGAAGCCCCTTTAGGAATGTCCTGATGTCTTCCTGCAACCGCTGGAACTGCGGGCAGGCATAGTAGGCAAGGTTCTTTTTCAGCATCGAGGAAATGTTCTCGATGCTGTTTTCGTAGCAAGAAATCTCGTTGCGCATCTGTGTTCGGTGTGCCGAAGTGCTGTAAATCTCGTTCTCCCGCTCTGCGCGCAGCCTCGTGCAGACCTTTGTCATTATCGGTGCGACAACGTTGTCGAAGACGTGGTGGCCCTGAATGTAGAGGTATGTGTTCTCGGGCGTTACGCCGAGCCGTTCCAGTTCTTCGCCGAGTGCTTCTATTTCGGCCTTGGCTTTCGGGAAATGAGACTGCAATACGCGCACGCGGCGTTTCACTTTTCCGGCCAGATGCTCGATGGAGGCCATCGGGTTGTCGATGGAAAAGCCGCTTGGGTCAATCACTTTGCAGAAGTCTGACAGTGAGAAATGGTTGTAGTTGCCCGAGCGGTAGACCCAGACCGACCACAAGAAAAGCGGGTGGCAGGCCACGGAATAGAGCCGCATGTATTCCACGAAGTCGAAGATGGCATGGTCGTTGAGCGTTGCCATGACGCAGGCGTTGTGCAGTCCGGGGGCGAAGCACTGGTAGTTCTCAATGGCGTAGACGTAGGTGTGGAACACGAAAGGGCAGTCGAGAATCTTCCTCGACGTGTCGGTGATGCCTTGCAGCAGGTAGTCGTAGTCTGCATCGACGCAGGCAATCATGTTCCGTCCCACGCCGTTCCCGATGAGGCTCATCAGCACCGACTTCTTGCCGCGCTTCAGTTTGCCGCGCGACGGGAGCATCACCTCGAAGTAGCGCGTGCTGTCTTCAAACGGCGCGAGCACCGTTCGCCAGAACAGCACGTCGTCGTAGCTTTCCACGTAGGCCACTATGCGCTGCCTTGCCCTTTTCGGGCGCAGGCTGTTGGCTGCCTCGAAGTATTTCGATGTGAGGTTGTCCCTAAGCCGTTTGCCCATAGGCCGCTCCTCCGCTTCAGGTCGTTATGTCGCTCACCTCCGTCACCTTGTCCACCCATCCGTTCATTATCACGGCGGGGGAGTGGGTCGTGAGGATTATTTGCACGTTGGGGTTCAGCTCCACTATCATGTCGATCAGCTTCTGTTGCCAGTCCACGTGCAGGCTCACCTCCGGCTCGTCCATGAACAGCACGTAGGGCTGACCGTCCTCGATGAGCACGGTCAGCAGTATGGCGAGCATCTGCTTTTCGCCGCTGGAGAGCTGGTAGGGGGTGAGTTCCTCGCCGATTTGCGAGAACATTATTTCGTTCTTCGTCCTTATCAGCCGCTTGCCCGTCTCGGCGAAGAGCTTGTCCATCATGTCCTGGAACTTCTGCTTGGGCTGCGAAATCTCGTGCGCCCGCTGCGCCGCGTCCGGCTCGCCCGACTGAAGTGCCTCTATTATGCGGTTGCCGATGTTCACTTGGTAGTCCAGGTACTTCCGTTGCAGCTGGTAGAGCTGCCAGTCAAGCTCCGTGGCCACGGCCACGTCGACAATCTTCCTCATCGACTCTCCGCTCACGAGCGGGCGGTCGAAGCTGCGTATCACGTCGTACCTGATCCACCGCGCGTCTTCCGGGCTGACCTTGATGCGCACGCCCTTGAGCATGTGGCTCGGAAATTCGCCCCCTTGTGCCAGCCCGCGCACCACCTTATTAAGTATGGTGCTCTTGCCAACCCCGTTCACGCCGCTGAGTATGTTGACTTTCGGGTCGAGGTCCCAGACGATGTGCCGCGTGCCGCTCCACAGCGAATCGATTTCAATCTGCACTATGTAGTCAGCGTATTTCTGCATTGGTTATTGGTGTGAAAGTCTTACGCAAATATAGCTAATTCCGTTGATAATGTATAATTTTGCACCCTGATTTTCGACAAAACCAATGAAAATGAAAAACAAAAGGCCCTTGCTCGCCCACGCAAGCATATTCCTTGCCTGTGCATTTTGCTTATGGCCCCTGTCGGCAAGGAGGCTATGGGTCATGGCATCGGCGGCACGGTGCTCGTTACGTTCCGCGTGTGCGGCGCGGCAGTGCTTTTTTGGCTGGCGTCGCTCTTCGTCCGCCGCGAGCATGTGCCTCTTGGCGACGTGCTCCGGCTTATGCTTGCCGGCGTGTTCGGGCTGGTGCTCAACCAGTGTTGCTACACCATTGGCCTCAGCATCACCTCGCCCATCAATGCGAGCATCGTCACCACGTCGCTCCCAATCTTTGCAATGGTGCTCTCGTTCGTCATCCTCCACGAGCCTATCACGGCCAAGAAGGCGGGCGGCGTGGCAATGGGCTGCGCGGGAGCGGTGATTCTCATAGCCACGAGCGTGGCCGCTTCCGACGCTCGGGCGGGCGACATACGCGGCGACTTGCTCTGCCTTTTCGCCCAATTCTCCTTTGCGCTCTATCTCTCGCTGTTCAGTCCGCTGGTGAAACGCTACTCCGTGTTCACCGTGAACAAGTGGATGTTCACCTCGGCCGCCATCCTTGTGCTGCCGTTCACGTGGGGCGACGTGGCCGCGATAAGCGTGTCCGACATTCCCGCAGTGACGTGGGCGGAGGTGGCCTATGTCGTTGTGGTGGGCACGTTCCTTTGCTATATCCTTATGATGAATGGCCAGCGGACGTTGCGTCCCACCGTCGTGAGCATCTACAACTACGTGCAGCCTGTTGTGGCCGTGGCTGTCAGCGTGGCCGTGGGGCTTGGCTTGTTCGGCCCCACGCACGCCGTGGCCGTGGCGTTGGTGTTCGGCGGCGTGTGGCTCGTGACGAAATCGAAGAGCCGCGCCGACATGATTCGCGAGCGGGAAGCCAGCTGACGGGCTGTTGCCATGCGCCGCTTGCCATGCGTCGCCACGGCCTCGGCCATGACGAAAAACGGACGGCAACGCTTGCGGGATTGGTTGTTTGTTTATAACTTTGCATCAGTCGGGAGGGCGCGTGCGCCTGTCGTGCCGCCCGTCTCGGTTCAGTGGTGGGCTGTTACCCACAAACCTTTAAAACTAAACAACAAGGAATTATGAAGAAGAAGTTCATCTGCACCGTCTGCGGGTACATCTACGAGGGCGAGACCGCTCCCGAGCAGTGCCCCATTTGCAAGGCTCCGGCCTCCAAGTTCGTTGAGCTTGCCGACGACGGCCAAGCCTCTTTTGCCACCATGCACGTGCTCGGCGCAGCCCGCAAGGAGGGCGCCAGCGAGGAGATGATTAAGGATCTTGAGACCCATTTCAACGGCGAGTGCGCCGAGGTAGGCATGTATCTGGCCATGAGCCGTCAGGCAGACCGCGAGGGTTATCCCGAGATTGCCGAGGCTTACAAGCGTTATGCCTTTGAGGAGGCAGAGCACGCATCGAAGTTTGCCGAGCTGCTTGGCGACGTGTTGAAGGACACCAAGAGCAACCTCCAAGCCCGCATAGCAGCCGAGAAGGGCGCGTGCGAGGACAAGTTCCGCATTGCCAAGAACGCCAAGGCTGCCGGAATGGATGCCACCCACGACACCGTTCACGAGATGGCAAAGGACGAAGCCCGTCACTGCGCCGGCTTCATGGGTCTCTACGAACGCTATTTCGGCGAGAAGAAGTAAGCAGGCACAATAAAAACAAGAGGGTGGCCGTTTTATCAGAAGATGATAAAACGGCTACTTTTTTGCGCACTTGCGATGGCGTTGGCCCTTGCTTCGTGCGATGACGACGATTCTTTCAGCACCGACAGCTCGCTCCGTCTGACGTTCTCGCGCGACACGGTGTCGATGGACACGGTGTTCAGCACCGTCCCGACATCCACGCAAACCTTCTGGGTGTATAACTACAACGGCGACGGACTGCGCATATCGCAGGTGCGACTGAAGCGCGGCAACCAGACTGGCTTCCGCGTAAACGTGGACGGCAGCTACCTCGACAACACCGCAGGAAGCCTTGTTCAGGGTCTGGAAATAAGGAAAGGCGACAGCATTAGGGTGTTCGTGGAGCTTACGTCGTCGATGAACGGCGGCGACGAACCTATTCTTGTGGAAGACGATCTCGTGTTCTCGCTCGAGAGCGGGGTTCAGCAGAGCGTCAACCTCCGTGCCTATTCGTGGGACGCATTGCTGCGCACCAACCTCGTTGTGAGCAGCGACACGGTGATTTCCGAGTCGAAGCCCATCGTCATCTATGGCGGCCTGCGCGTCGACAGCGGCGCGACGCTCACCCTGAACGCCCCCACCAAGCTCTATTTCCATAGCGGCACGGGCATCGATGTCTACGGCACGCTCATCGTAAACGGCAATGCGCAGGGCACGGACGACGTGGTGATGCGCGGCGACCGCACCGACCGCATGTTCGACTATCTTCCATACGACCGCGTGAGCGGGCAGTGGCGGGGCATACGTTTCTATCCATCCTCCACTGGCAACGCCATCTCCTTTGCCGACATACACAGCGCGTCGGACGCAATCGTGTGCGATTCGGCGGCCTACGACTCCACCACGGTGCGCCTTGCGCTGGAGAACGTGACCATACACAACTGCGAGGGGGCGGGCATCGTGGCCTACAACTCAAACGTATCGATGATAAACTGCCAAGTGACCAACACGCTCGGCGACTGTGTTTCGGTGCTCGGGGGCAGTGCCACCGTGGCCTATTGCACGATAGGGCAGTTCTATCCGTTCGACTCCGGCAGGGGCGTGGCCCTGCGCTTTGCCAACTACAGCGGCGAGGCCGATATGCCCCTGCGCTTCTTCGAGTGCTACAACACCCTCGTCACAGGCTATGCCGAAGACGAGATAATGGGCGAAATGCGCGACTCTACCGTTGCCTTCAGCTATTATTTCCGCAACTGCATACTGCGCACTCCGCCCACTGAGGCAAACGACTCGTCGGAGCTGTTTGTCGACGTGACGTTCGAGACACCGCAAGATTCGGTGCAGGGCGCAGCCCACTTTGCCGTAATCGACACCGACAACCTCTACTACGACTTCCGTCTCGACTCTCTCTCCACCGCCCGTGGCCGTGCCGTGCAGCTCATTGGCATTGACATCGACCGCGATGCGCGCCCGCGCGGCGATGCCCCCGACATCGGTTGCTACCAGTATTGAGGCTCGGTGGATATTCGGCGGGCTGATGCCGTCGGCGCGGTTGCACTCCCCGCCCCATACTTGCAGATTTGCAACTAACGGCAGCCGCCTGCCCGCCGCTTTCCCATGTGTGTCATATTGCAAGCCGAAACGGCATTAATTGCGATGCAACGAGGCATTAATTGCAGGCCAATAAGGCATTTATTGCACTGCAAAACCTATGCTTTTGCAATGCGCTGAATGTCAGACGGTTTGCGGAAGCGGCCCCCGTTGCTGTCTTTAACATAATTATGTTAAGGGCAGCGCGTGCCTTTTTGCAATCGGAATGCCTTTGGGACAGCTCGCGGAAGCTGAACAAACAAGTCATTCGTGAACGAGGGCGAGCAACTACTTCCTTTCCCCTTTGCAGGATAGCAGCTTTCCATGCGGCGCGGACTGCCGTCGCGGAATAGTCGGCAGACATTTATATATTGCATTAATCTGTCGGTTTCCGGCGGATATTCCATACATTTTCCGTAACTTTGCAAAAGGGAATGCCTGTTTTGGCGTGGGCGAACTTCGTTCCACTATCACGCCCGATGCGGCTTCCGACAGTAAACATGTGTTATGAATAAAAGAAAGGAGGCTTGACGGAAATAAACCAAGCGGGATGATGTGCGATTGAGAGAGGCGGCCACTATGGCCGGACGGCTCTCGCAGTGGTGTGACAATAACGTAAGGAATCACTAACGCAGGCGTCTCCCCTACGATGCTTTCATTATAGATATAGAGCTTTCGCTCTTGTTCTCTAATCTTGAATACCGCCAATATTCGCTACATGAGGACAAGCAGACAGAGAGTTCCACGCCAACGGGCGTGGACTGTTTGTTGTTTGTTATGTAGCAGGTCACTTGGCGGTAACCTAAGATTAGGCAAGCAACGGACGGTGCGCGCCTTTTTTATTTCATAAATGGTGCATATAGGAAAGGTCATTGAGTCCGAGCTGCGCCGCCAAGAACGCTCGGTGACGTGGTTCGCAAGGAAATTGTGTTGCGAGCGCACCAATGTTTATTCCATCTTCAAGCGCGAGAGCATAGACACGAGCCTGCTGCTGAAGATATGCCTCGTCCTGCACCATAACTTCTTCGACTATTACGTAAAAGAGCTGCCGGAGCGTGATTTTTCTTCCACAGAAGCGTGATTTCTTCTGACGCGAAACCTTTCCCCAAGCCATTGCTTAATCATAATTTTGCAGAAAATTAATCAATGGCAAGCAATATGTGCAAAACAATATCGTGCGTCTTGGCCGTGGCCTTGTGCTTATGTTCTTGCGCAAGTTCCACTAATGTGAGCTTGTTATGCAATGAAGAGCACATGGATTTATATGTGGATGGTCAATATGTCGGCCGTGGACTGGTGCAGGTCACTGTGCCGCGTGGCAAGGAAAGCATAAAAGTGTCATGTGTTGAGGAGGGTGTCGAGGTCTATAGCCGGAGCTTTTATGTCAAGGGGAATGACGGACGACTGTTTGAGTTGACTGTCCCCAAAGATTACAGATATTCTTCCCAGCCCACTGTTATAAGATCAAGGTGAAACAAAAAATACGATTTAGAAATGGACTACAAAAAGATTTTCA
>CAZURD010000045.1:0-18874 GCA_964623445.1 uncultured Prevotella sp.
CGGTGGCTGTGCCGCCCGCCGCTGCGCAATGGGGCATTAATTGCCCGCCAACGAGGCATTAATTGCGTTGCAATAAGGCATTAAATGGAGGCCAATAAGGCATTCGTTGCAGACTGGCGGGGCATGAAACCTGCCCGCGTCCGTGCCGCAACGGAATTTTGCCAGCCAAAGTTCAGCTTTTAGGGCAAAATGTATTAACTTTGCGTCGCGGCGTCGCGGCGAGATGCCAACGGCAGGACAGCCGCGCCGAGCGTAACACTACCAAAAACAGTCAAAGAGATGAGCGACGACAACAACAAGCAGCAAGGGCAGCAGCTGCAAATAGAGCTGCCTCAGGAGACGGCTCAGGGCCGGTATGCCAACTTTGCCATCATCACCCATTCGAGCAGCGACTTCGTGCTCGACTTCGCCTGCATACTGCCGGGCGTGCCCAAGGCGCAGGTGGGAAGCCGCGTGATCCTTGCCCCGGAGCACGCCAAGAGGATGCTCATGGCCTTGCAGGAGAACATCGTGCGCTACGAGCGCGAGTTCGGGCAAATCAAGATTCCCTCACAGTCGGCTGCCGGACCGCGCACCATCGCGCCGTTCAACGTGGGCAAGGGCGAGGCGTGAGCGGCGCGTCGAGGGGCTGAGGGGGAAGGAGCAAGCCCCATGCAGCCGCCCCGAAACCGTCCGCACACCCGCAAACGACAAGGGCTGACCCGCTTTGAGTGCAGGTCAGCCCTTGCTGGTTGTATAGGGAGCCGGGCGGCGTTCCCCTTACTTGTTGTCGTCGATGAGGTTCTCGCCGGTCATGTCGGCAGGCTGCTCCAGTCCCATGATGTGGAGAATGGAGGGCGCGACATCGGCCAGGCGGCCATTGCGCACGGTTGCGCTGTTGTTGTCGGTGACGTAGATGAACGGCACGGGGTTGAGCGAGTGCGCCGTGTTGGGCGTGCCGTCGGGGTTGATTGCGTTGTCGGCGTTGCCGTGGTCGGCAATGATTATGGCCTCATAGCCATTGGCCTTGGCGGCCTCGATCACCTCGCGCACGCAGTTGTCCACGGCCCACACGGCCTTGGCGATGGCGTTGTAGACACCCGTGTGGCCAACCATGTCGCCGTTGGCGAAGTTCACTACGATGAAGTCGTATTCCCCTGTGTTGATTGCTCCGACGAGCTTGTCCTTCACCTCGTATGCGCTCATCTCCGGCTTCAGGTCGTAGGTGGCCACCTTTGGCGATGGCACGAGGATGCGGTCCTCGCCCTCGAAGGGAGCTTCGCGGCCTCCGTTGAAGAAGAACGTCACGTGGGCGTACTTCTCAGTCTCGGCAGTGTGGAGCTGACGCTTGCCCTGCTTGGAGAGGTATTCGCCAAGGGTGTCCTCGACGTTCTCCTTCGGGAAGAGCACGCCCACGCCCGTGAACGAAGCGTCGTAGGGTGTCATGCAGTAGTAGTGCAGCCCGGCTATGGTGTGCATACCCTCCTCGGGCATGTCCTGCTGGGTGAGCACCTGGGTGAGTTCCTTGGCGCGGTCGTTGCGGAAGTTGAAGAAGATGACGGCATCTCCCTCCTGTATTGTGCCGTCGGCGTTGGCGTTGCAGATGGGCTTGACGAACTCGTCGGTTACGCCCTCGGCGTAGCTCTCCTCCATTGCTTTCACCATGTCGCTGGCTTTCTTGCCCTTGCCCTCGGTGAGCAGGTCGTAGGCTTCCTTCACCCGCGCCCACCGCTTGTCGCGATCCATTGCGTAAAAACGTCCCACGATGCTTGCGATGTGTGCGCCGTTGGCCTCGCAGTGCGCCTGAAGGTCGCGTATGAAGCCCACGCCGCTCTTCGGGTCGGTGTCGCGTCCGTCCATGAAGCAGTGTACGTAGGTCTGCGTGAGTCCGTATTCCTTGCCGAGTTCGATGAGCTTGTAGAGGTGCTCGAGCGACGAGTGTACTCCGCCGTCGGACGTAAGGCCCATGAGGTGGAGCTTCTTCCCGGCCTGCTTGGCGTAGGAGTAGGCCTCAACGATGCCGGCGTTGGAGGCTATCGAGCCGTCGCGGCAGGCGCGGTTGATCTTCACGAGGTCTTGGTAGACGATGCGTCCCGCGCCGATGTTGAGGTGGCCCACTTCGGAGTTGCCCATCTGTCCGTCGGGCAGTCCGACATCTTCTCCCGATGCCTGGAGCTGCGAGTGTGCGCTCACGGCGTTGAGATAGTCGAGATAGGGCGTCGGTGTGTTGAAGATGACGTCGCCATTTCCATGCTTTCCGATGCCCCATCCGTCGAGGATCATCAGCAGTGCTTTCTTTGCCATAGTGATAGTTTTATTGTTTGTCGTAGTCTTTTCGTTGTGTGTCGGGGGCGGTTCAGTGCTTGGCCGCCGTCGCCCCGTCCGTCGCGTTGTACTTCTCGGCCTGCGAGCGGATAAGCTCGGCATCGTCGAAGTAGTTGATGCGCATGGCGCGCCGCACCTCGTCCATGGTCTGCGCCGCCACTTCGCGTGCCTGCTCAGTGCCTTGGCGGAGCATGTCGTAGATGGCGGGGATGTCCTGTTGCAGCTCATGCCGCCGCTGGCGCATGGGCTGGAGGAAGCGTTCGAGGATGTTGAAGAGGAATTTCTTGCACTTCATGTCGCCGAGGCCGCCGCGCTGGTAGTGCGCCTTCAGCTCGTCGAGGTTGGCGTATTCAGGCCACATTTCGGCGAAGTCGGCATCGGTGCAGAAAGCGTCGAGGTAGGTGAACACGGCGTTTCCCTCCACCTTGCCCGGGTCGTCGACGCGCAGGTGGCCGGGGTCGGTGTACATCGAGCGCACCTTTTGCCACACGTCGTCTGACGAGTCGCTCAGGTAGATGCAGTTGCCGAGGCTCTTGCTCATCTTCTCCTTGCCGTCGGTGCCCGGCAGTCGGCGTGCCGAGGCGTTCTCCGGCAGCATGATTGAAGGCTCCACGAGCACCTCGCCGTAGGTCTGGTTGAAGCGGCGCACCAACTCGCGCGTCACTTCGAGCATCGGCTCCTGATCCTCGCCCGCAGGCACGGTGGTGGCCTTGAAGAGCGTTATGTCGGCGGCTTGGCTCACGGGGTAGCAGAAGAAGCCGAGCGGGATGTTGGCCTCGAAGTTGCGCATCTTTATCTCGGTCTTCACCGTTGGGTTGCGCTGCACGCGCGACACGGTGATGAGGTTCATCAGGTAGGTGGTCAGTTCGGCCAGCTCCGTCACCTGGCTCTGCACGAAGAGCGTGCATTTTGAGGGGTCAAGCCCGGCCGCGAGCCAGTCGAGAGCCACCTCGATGATGCTCTGGCGAATCTTCTCGGGGTTGTCGGCGTTGTCGGTGAGTGCCTGTACGTCGGCCATGAAGACGAACATTCTGTCGAAGTCGCCCCCGTCTTGCAGTTGCACGCGGCGGCGGAGCGAGCCTACGTAGTGCCCGAGGTGCAGCTTGCCCGTGGGGCGGTCGCCCGTAAGTATCACTTTTCCCATTTTCGGTGGATGTTGTGTTGTTGTGTAAGCGGTTGTTGGTTGTGGTCGTGTCATGCCCTTGGCTTGGTGGCGCGGATGAAGTATGCCACGAGCAGCACGTAGGCGGCGAGGGAGCAGATCTCGGAGAGCGGGTTGGCCCACCATGCCGAGTAGTCGAAGCTCACGCCGAGGAAGCGCAGCAGTGCGCTCACCACGCCCATGAGTGCGCCGCCCGCAATGAAGCCGGAGGCTATGAGGTTGCCGCGCTCTCCGCGCTCGGCGTTGACCTTGGTATCGCTGGAGCGCGTGGTGACAAACCAGTTGATTGCCCCGCCGACGAGCAGCGGGATGTTGAGTTCGAGGGGGATGAACATTCCGAGGGCAAAGGCGAGTGCCGGCACTTTGCAGAGCGTGAGCACGATGGCGATGAGTGCGCCGATGCCGTAGAGCAGCCACGGTGCGCCTACGCCGTTCATCAGCGGGTCGATTACGGCGGCCATGGCGTTGGCCTGGGGCGCGGCGAGCGCGCCGGAGGCAAAGCCGTAGGTCTCGTTGAGGAGCATCATCACGCCGCCGACGGTGGCCGCCGACACCAGCGTGCCGAGGAACTTCCACGACTGTTGCACCTTGGGTGTGGAGCCGAGCCAGTAGCCTATCTTCAGGTCGGTGATGAAAGAGCCGGCCATTGAGAGTGCCGTACACACCACGCCGCCCATTATCAGCGCGGCCAACATGCCGCTGGGGCCGCTCAGTCCTGCCGCCACCATCACCACCGAGGCAAGGATGAGCGTCATCAGCGTCATGCCCGAGACGGGGTTCGTGCCCACGATGGCAATCGCGTTGGCCGCCACGGTGGTGAAGAGGAAGGCTATCAGAGCCACGAGGACAATGGCCACGAGGGCGAAGAACAGGTTGCCCTCCATCACGCCGAACCAGAAGAAGAGGAAGGTGATGATTATAGTGACCGCCGACCCGATGGCTATGATGCGCATGGGGATGTCGCGCTGGGTGCGCGGGAGCTTCTTGCCGCTCTGCTGCCCGCCGCGCATTTCACGCGCCGCGAGCGAGACTGCGCCCTTGATGATGCCCCATGAGCGCACGATGCCTATCACGCCGGCCATGGCGATGCCGCCGATGCCGATGCTCTTGCCGTATTCCGTAAAAATTCGCTCGGGCGACATCTCGCCGACGGGCGTGGCGATGGAGGGGTTCCACGCATTGAGCACGTCGCCGCCGAAGAAGAGAGCCATGCCCGGCACGAGCAGCCACCACACGGCGAGCGAGCCGAGGCATATCACGAAGGCATATTTCAGGCCGACGATGTAGCCGAGGCCGAGCACCGCCGCGCCCGTGTTGACCTTGAACACGAGCTTGGCCTTGTCGGCGAGCGTCTCGCCAAGGCTGATGGCGCGGGTGGTGAAGTTCTCGTTCCAGAGGCCGAACGTGGCCACAACAAAGTCGTAGAGGCCGCCCACGAGACCGGCCATGAGCAGCGGGCGAGCCTGGTTGCCGCCCTTTGAGCCGCTAACGAGCACCTGTGTGGTGGCCGTGGCCTCGGGGAAGGGATATTTGCCGTGCATGTCTTGCACGAAATACTTGCGGAACGGGATAAGGAACAGTATGCCGATGATGCCCCCGAGGAGCGACGCCATGAAGACGTTGAGGAACGAGGCGGTCATTTCGGGATACTTGGCTTGCAGTATGTAGATTGCGGGGAGGGTGAATATTGCGCCCGCTACCACCGCCCCGGAGCAAGCCCCGATGCTCTGTATTATCACGTTCTCGCCGAGGGCGCGGCTGCGCTTGGCTGCCGTGGACACGCCGACGGCGATTATCGCGATGGGGATGGCGGCCTCGAACACTTGCCCCACCTTGAGGCCGAGGTAGGCGGCAGCGGCGGAGAAGAGCATCGCCATGAGCACGCCCCACGTCACCGACCATGCGTTGGCCTCGGGATATGTGCCCTGCGCGCTCATCAGGGGTTCATATTTCTCTCCGTCCTTCAGCTCCCGAAAGGCGTTGTCGGGCAGCTGCATCGTTTCTTTTTCTTTCATTCTGTTGTGTTGGTTATGGGAGTATTGGGAGTGGTGGGCGAGGCTTGTGCGCCGGAGGATGCCTTCTGCTTGGCTTCAAGGTACTCGGCGTAGATTCTCGCCGCGCTTATTATCTGCTTCACGCAAGGCCGCTTGGCGTAGTATTCGGCGGTGCGTTCGGATGCCTCGTAGGACAGTGGGGCGTTGCGTTTCAGTCCGAGCAGTTCGGAGCAGGTGATAGAACCATGCTCGCGGCGGAACTCCTCGGCGAGCTGCTGCACCACCTTGTAGTTGTGCGACTTGCCCTCGCGGTCGCCCGGCGTGGTAGAGCCGCAGTCCATTCCGGCGAGGGTGAACATCCCGCAGGCCGCCCCGCAGGTGAGCCTCATGCGCCCTATGCCCGCGCCAAAGCCCGCACTAAGGCGCAAGGCCTGCTCCTCGGTGTAGCCGTAGAGGTCGGCGAATGCCGCCACAACCGACTGCGAGCAGTTGAATCCCTGCATGAACAGCTCCTCGGCGCGGCGCATCCGGGCTTGTTTACCGATGGTTTGTGTCATGTGTGGTTGTTGATTTTGGCGGCGCGGGGGCGGCCGTCGCTCATTCCTTTGTTCCGTTGTACTTCGCTTCGAGCCGCTTGGCCTCGTCGAGCGTGAGCCACGTCACTGCGCCGTGCTTCTGCTCAGAGAATCCCTCGCGCGTCATCTTGCCCTCGTCGAAGTGTCCGAGGTAGTCGAAGTTCTTGAAGTCGGTGGTCTCGGCGAAGCCGAAGTTGTGGGGATTGATTCTGTAGATGTCGTACATCAGAATCCACTTTTGCTGCCCGATGAGCTTGTAGACGTGCGGGGCTTCGCATCCGTAGCGTTCGTTGTCGTAGTAGGTGTCGTCGTATTGCCACGGGCCTGTAACGCTGGCCGATGTGGCTTGCTTGATGCCTGCCGTGCCGTCGTGGGCGCAATAGAACAGGTGGTATGTGCCGTCTGCGTAGGTAATGTCGCCGTCGATGGCCGAGATGCCCTCCTTGGGATAGGTGAACAGTTCTGCGGGCAGCGTCTCCACGCGGTTGAAGTCGTCGTTGATGTAGCTGTAATAAAGGCGGTTCATCTGGTTGCCGTGGCGCATCGTGTAGTATATCATCAGCTTGTTGTTCTGGTAGTCGTAGGTGGTTTCCGGCGCCCAGACGCAGCCGATGTCGGCCAGTGTGGAGTCGAGCAGGTCGAAGCGGATGTTCGCCCGTGTCCAGTTCTCAAGGTCGTATGACTTCATCAGCACGAGGCCACGGTTGTTTCCCCAGCCGAACTCTGTGCCGTCGCGTTCCCACTCCGTGTCGCGGTAGCCGCATTGCTGTGCGTAGATGTGCAGGTCGGTCATTGCCAGATAGAACGCTCCGTCGGGTCCGCGGAAGATGTGCGGGTCGCGAATGCCCTTTTGCTCGGCTATTGTGTCGCCCGCGATGATGGGCTGGTCGGCGTTCAGTGCCTTGAAGTTGTATCCGTCGTAGCTCAAAGCCATGTGCAGGCTGTGCGTTGCGTCCTTGTGGTAGACCATGAGGTAGGCCCCCATGTCTTTCTCCGTGGGTGCCGTTGCCGTCTGTGCCGATGCTGTTGCGATGGCGGCGAGTGCTGTGGCAAGTGTCGTCAGGAGCGTTTTCTTCATGTCGATTGGTATGTCTTGGGTTGTTGTTTTGTGTGGCTTTGCCTTGCTTTAGCTTTGCGTCAGCATCTTCACGAGCGTGTCGGCGATGCGCCGCAGTCCCTCCATCATGCGGCTGCGTGGGCAGGCTATGTTGATTCGGATGAAGCCTTCGCCCTCCGCGCCGTACATGGTGCCGCTGTTGACGGCCACGCGGCCTTCGCGTTCGAGGCGTTCGGTGATGTCGTCGGAGCTGAACGGGAGGGCTGTGCAGTCCACCCACACGAGGTATGTGCCCTCGAGGCGCGTCACGCGGAACTGCGGCAGCCGTTCGGCGAAGAACTCGCGCAGGGCGAGGTAGTTGCCCCAGAGGTATTGGCAGAGGCTGTCCACCCATGCCTCGCCCTCGTTGTAGGCGGCCATTAAGGCATCCACGCCGAAGGGGTTGACGTCGCACACCTCGTTGATGTTTATCGCGCGGTCGATGAGCTGGCGTGCCTCGGCATCGTCGCTGATGATGTTTGCTATCTGGAGGCCGGCCGTGTTGAACGACTTCGAGGGCGAGTTGCACACGATTGTGCCGTGGCCGCACTCCTCGGAGACGGAGGCGAAGGGCACGTAGCTGTGGCCGGGCATCACCAGTTCGCAGTGTATCTCGTCGGCCACGACGCGCACGCCGTTCTCCAGGCACACCTCGCCCACGCGCCGCAGCTCGTCGGCTGTCCACACGCGCCCCACGGGGTTGTGCGGGTTGCAGAGCAGGAGCAACTTAGCCCGAGGGTCGGCGGCCTTGCGCCGGAGGTCGTCGAAGTCGATGGCGAACGTGTCGTCAACGCGCCGCAGCGGATTGGCCAGCGGCTCGCAGCCGTTGTTGCGTATGGAGGAGAAGAAGCAGTTGTAGACAGGTGTCTGCACTATCACCTTGTCGCCCGGCACGGTCAGTGCCTTGATGACGGCCGAGATGGCCGGCACCACGCCCGACGTGTAGAGCATCCACTGGCGTTCGATGCGCCAAGAGTGACGCCGGGCGAACCAGTCGATAGTGGCTTGGTAGAACGCTTCGGGCACTTTCGTATAGCCGAACACTCCGTGTTCCACGCGGCGGCGCAGGGCGCGGACAATGGCGGGGCAGGCGCGGAAGTCCATGTCGGCCACCCACATCGGGATAACGTCGTCGCCCTCGGGCGTGTCCCACTTGTAGGAGTTGGTAGAGCGGCGGTCGATGAGTTCGTCAAAGTCGAATGCTTCGTTGTCCATGCCTTCTCTGTCTGTATGCGGTGCGTAAGCCATTGCTCAGTTGATTTTCGATGTCACGGGGTTGCGCACGCCCTTGTATCCGCGCAGGAAAGCCTTGGCCGAGCCGAAACTGAGGAACATGTCGAGGCGCACGGGTATGTGATTGTCGTCGTCGGTGACGTAGAAGCGCAGCAGTTCGCTTTCCTTTCCGTCCTCGCGCTCCATGAACGCGAACACGAGGCAGCGGTATTTCGTGTTGTTGCCGTCCATGTTGTAGGTTTCTTTGCCGAGGTATTTCAGCCATGAGTCGGAGAGCCGCCTTGCGTCGCTGATGGGCAGCGGTATGATCTCGCCCTCCTTGAACGTGCTCACGTCGAAGTTGCGTGCCCTCAGAAATATGCTCATCATGTCGTAGATGCAGTTTTTGTACTCAGCCTCTTTCCATCCGTGCCGTCCGTCGTTCTCGATGCGGTGCAGCCGGAGGTGGCAGCTGTCCTGCGGGTAGGAGTACCACATCTCGTCCACGTAGTATCGGTGTCCCTCGCGCGCTCCCTTGCGGAAGTACAGCGGCGCGATGTCTTCCGTGCAGTAGGAGAGCAGCGTGTCGCGCAGGGTGAAGAAGCGGTCGAGCTTTTGGTTGCTGCGCGTGATGAGGCTGGCGCGGTAGGCCGGTTGCCCCTCGTAACTCGACATGACGGTGCTCATGGAGGCCGTGCCCACTTTCACCCAGATGAACTTCCAGTTGAAGAACAGGTCGTAGTAGAGGAACTCTCCCGACTGGAAGGCTTTGTTCTCTATGCCGCACTGAGCCGTGGCGGCGAGTGGGGCCAGTGCCAGCACAAGGCAAGCGACGGCTTTCTTTATTGTCATGGCTGTGTGGATAGGTTTCATTGTCCGTTGTATGTTATGCCGAGGTTGCGCGCTCGTTCGGCGTTCCGCTTGCGTATAGTCTTGCTTGAGTCGGCCTTTTGCTTCGTGATGGCGGACGGTTTCTGTCGGTACGTGGGCGTGGCGGAGAAGTCCCATGTGATGGTGACATCCCATTTCAGCTTGCATTCCACGGCCTTGGGGTAGTAGTACATGCGTTCCGCCTGCATCGGCACGGAGTAGTCGCCCGTGTCCCACTCGCCGTTGCCGTTGGCATCGACGTATGCCCGCAGGTAGTAGAGGCCGGGGGATATGTAGTAGAACTCGGTGAGGCCGTTCTCCGCCCTCACCTCTTTTACCACGTTGTCGCTCCCGTTGAGCAGCTGCACCACGATGCCCGTGTCGGCTATGCCCGTTATGTTCACTGCCAACGAGCTGTAGTCGTCGAGATCCCGCACGCGCAGTCCGGCCTTGTAGGCTTTCGACGGCGAGCCGTAGATGTCGGTGAGGGCGGCGGAGTCGAGTTCCAAGCTGTATTCCACTCCGGGTCGCCACTCTGCCTTTATAATGTATTGGCGCAGCCGTCCCGGCACTTGCGACAGCTGGAAGCGCGAGCGGTACCAGAGCGTGTCTATCATGGAGTACAGGTGTATGGCCGCCGTGTCGATGCTTTCCAGGGGTATTGGCACTTCAAAGAACACGTTGCGGTCGGGCGAGAACGATGCCGGCGTGGTGAACTTGGGTGTGAACAGCTTTGGCGGCATCACCGTGTCGTAGGGCTGTTCGCGTCGCTTGGCTTTCTCCTGCTCTTTCTTCCAGTCCTCGTATTCCTCGTTCTGGAGTTTCATCCGCCGTTCGTATGACAGCCGGGGTATCTCCTGGAGGGTGTCGCACACCGGCGATAGCACGCCGGCGGTGTCGGTCGCGAAGTAGGTCAGCTCTATGAGGAGCGTGTCGCGGTTGGCCAGCGTTGTGTCGCGAATCCAGTAGAACACGGTGTCGAGCTTTTCCGATGTCTCTATGGTGAATGCCGAGTCAGCGTCGAAGTTCAGCCCCCGCAGTGTCGGCAGCGTGTCGCAGCCTATGCTGAAGTACACGCCTATGCGCCTGTGGTCCTGCCGTTCGGTCTTTATGAGGTATCTGTCTGTCTGCTTGGCGGTGAAGGCCAGCAGCGTCACGTCGTCGGGGTAGAAGTGGGTGTAGTGCGTTCGTGTGATGGAGTCGATGCGCAGCGTGTCGCGCCATATTGTGTCTTGCCTTATGTCGGGTGCGCACCGTGGCCTTATGGTGTCGCGTCCGAAGGCCACCATCTCGCTCTTCTGGTTGTAGATGTAGTTGTTGTCGGCATCTTGCAGGGCGTAGGCAAAGTAGTCGCCCGGTGCCACGCCCTTGATGACGAAGTACCCCGAGCCGTTGGTGCGTGCCACGCGGAGCATCGGCTTCGTGGTGAATGCCGAGTCGGAGAGGTCGTCTTGCAGTCCCACGAGTATGCCCTTCACCGGTTCGAGGTTGCTCGCGTCGAGCACGTAGCCCGACACTTCGAGCGTGTCGATGTGGTCGCCCGTGGAGAAGCTGTACGTGTAGTTGCCCATGGGGTTGCCCTCGTTGTTGTCGATGATGGCGTCGGAGAAGTCGATCGTGTATGTCGTGTTGGGCTTGAGCGAGTCTTTCAGGGTGATCTTTATGTCCTTGCCTGCTGTCGTTATCTCCGGCAACTCCACCTGCGGCGGCGACACCACGATTTTCGACGATGCGTCTTCGAGCTTTATGTATTCGTTGAAATATATGCGCACACGATTCGCATCCACGTCAGTGGCCTGGTCGGCGGGCGATGCGTGGATGACGCGCGGCGGCGTTTCGTCGTACCATCCGCCGTCGGGCTGCCCCATGTTTGCGCACGATGCAACCACGGCGCACAACGCCGCCGCTGCCATGTTTGCTGCAACGACCGCCCATCGCGCCGCCCTGGGGCTGCGCTTGTCCGGTTTCAGTCCGTCATGGTGGCTGTCGCATGGTGTGGCGGCTGTCCTGTGCAGTGTCATTGGTTTGGCTTTGTGCCCTTGTCGGTGGTGGCGTTCATGCGCAGCAGCTGGTCGATGTTGTCGCGGTTGTTGCTCAGTCGCGGCACTTTGTGCTGTCCTCCGAGCTTGCCTTTGAGCCGCAGCCAGTCGTTGAAGAGACCTTGCCGTGCCACGACCACCTCCGGGGCTTGCATCGTAATGTCTTTGTTGCGCTTTGCCTCGTAGTCGCTGTTCACCTCCTTCAGCCGCTTGTCGAGCAGGCGTGTGAACTCCTCCACGCTGGAGGGCAGGCGTGTGAACTCCACGAGCCACTGGTGGGCGCAACGCCCGTGGCTGTCCATGAAGACGGGGGCTGCGGTGTATTCCGACACCTCTGCGCCCGTCTTGCGGCAGGCGTAGGCGATGGCTTGCTCGGCGTTGTCGACAATCAGCTCCTCGCCGAAGGCGTTGATGAAGTGCTTTGTGCGCCCCGTTATGATGAATTTGTAGGGGTTGCGCGACGTGAAGCATACGGTGTCGCCCAGCGCGTAACGCCACAGTCCGCAGGCTGTGGAGATCACAATTGCGTAGTTGCGCCCCGTCTCCACGCCCCAGATGGGCACTGCCGTGGGGTTTGGCGACGACAGTTCGTCGGTGGGGATGAATTCATAGAACACGCCGTAGTCGAGCATGAGGAGCATCGACTTGTCTTGCGGGTCGCTTTGCAGGCCGAAGAAGCCCTCGCTGGCGTTGTAGGTCTCCATGTAGTGCATCGACGGCGACGTGATGAGCTGCTCGTACTGTGGGCGGTAGGGCGTGAAAGCCACGCCGCCGTGGAAGAACACCTCCAGCTCGGGCCACACCTCTTCGAGGTGCTCCTTGCCCGTAAGCTCCATCACGCGGCTTAGCACCGAGAGCATCCACGATGGCACGCCGCTCAGGTTGGTAATGTTCTTGCCGATGGTCTCGCGGGCTATGCGGTCGCGCTTCACCTCGAAGTCGGCCAGCAATGCCGTCTGTTTCTTTGGCACGCGCACCAAGTTCACCAGCGGGTTTATGTTCTCGATGAGAATGGCCGAGAGGTCGCCCACGAGGCTGTCACGCACGTTGTAGTTTGGGGTGTGGCTTCCGCCGAGAATCAGTCCTTTGCCGTCGAACATCCGGCTGGCGGGGTTGTTGCGCAGGTAGAGAGCCACGCTGTCGCGCCCTCCCGCGTAGTGTACGGTGTGCAGGCCCTCGGTGGTTACGGGTATGAACTTGCTCTTGTCGCTCGTGGTGCCCGACGACTTGGCATACCAGCGCACCTTGCCCGGCCACAGCACGTTGGGTTCGCCGTGGCGCATACGGTCGATGTCGCCCTTGAGGTCTTCGTAGGTGCAGAGGGGGGTGTTGCGCGCGAACGCTTCGTAGTCGCGTGTGGAGCTGAATAGGTGGTTGAGGCCGAACTCTGTGTCCTTGGCGGCATTCAGCAGGTGCTCCAGGGCATGTCGTTGCAGCTCCTCGGCCTCGGTGTCGTGACGCTCTATCTGTCGCTGTCGTGGCACGAAGAGCTTGGCTATTATGCTTGTGAGGCTCATACCGCTGTTGGTTTGTGTTGCAAATTTATCGTAAACTTTCGTAATGCGGCAACGATTTACATTATTTAAGGGAGACTGACAGGTGGCTGCCCGGTTGCGGGGATACCCCCGGGGGCGTTGCCTGCGGCTTCGGCGGCACCGGCTTTGGCGGCTTCTTTTCCTGCCTGTCAAGAAAAGCCTCGCCCAAGCCCGCCTCTGTGTGGAGCGGGCTTGGGCGAGGGTGTGGGGCTGGCCGCCCCTTGCGTCAGTCCTCCTCTTGGTAGGCTTTCGCCTCGGCCAGGGCTATGATGTCCTCGCGCGACGGTTCGGAGGGGTTTGTCGTGATGTCGGAGAGGTCGAACTCGTTGTCGTCTTCCTCCGCCTTGGCCTGCTGTTTTGCCTTTGCCTTGCCTTTGGGCCTTGCCTCCTGCCGCTGCGGCCTGCCTGCCTCGGCTGCCGGTTCTTCGGACAGTCCGTCGGTGGGCAGGGCGTGCGTGGGCATTTCCTCCATCTTTGTGCGCTCGGCCTTGGCGGCGAACACCGCGTCGATCAGTTGCGGCTCGCGGCGCAGTCTTTGCAGCGACTCTTTCGATGCGACCTGCTGGCTCTCCTTCTTGGAGTATCCCTTGCCGCGTCCTGTCGGCACGCCTTCGAGCACGGCCTCGTATTCAAAGACCGGGCTTCCTTTCTCGTCCTTTCTCTCGTTGATGAGCGTGAAGTCGAGGTTGACGCGGTTTTTCTGGCTCCACTCGATGAGTTTGCTCTTGAAGTTCACCTCCTTGTAGGCCACCTTGTCAATGTTTATCAGCTGCGAGAGTATGCGTTTCTGCATGAAAGCCATGCAGGCATCGTAGCCACGGTCGAGGTATATCGCCCCGACGAGAGCCTCAAATGCGTTTCCTCCCATGTAGCTGTTGTGCGTATTGGAGCGTTGCGTGGAGTTGATGAGCCTGTCTATGCCCATCTCCTGCGCCAGCTTGTTGAGCGTTCCGCGCTGCACGAGCTTGCTCCGCGTGTTGGTGAGGAATCCCTCGCGCTTGCCCTCGAAGTGGCGGTAAACGATGTCGCCCACCACTGCGTCGAGTATTGCGTCGCCGAGAAACTCCAGTCTCTCGTTGTTCAGTGGCTTGCCGCGATCGTTGCGCTTTGCCGCGCTCTTGTGCATGAGCGCGAGCTTGTAGTGCTCGATGTTGTGCGGGTAGAAGCCGAGGATGCCGTGGAGAGCCGAAAAAAGCTCCTTCTCCTTGCGGAAAGGGAGCTTCAGTCGGTCGATCAGGTTGCTATTGAGCATATTTCTTGAAGATGACGCAGGCGTTGTGGCCTCCGAATCCGAACGTGTTGCTCATCACTGCGTTCACCTCCCGTTTCTGTGCGGTGTTGAAGGTGAAGTTCAGGTTGTAGTCAATCTCGTCGTCGCGGTCGTTGTCGTCGTGGTTGATTGTCGGCGGCACGATGCCATCCCTGATTGCGAGTACCGATGCCATTGCCTCCACTGCGCCAGCCGCTCCGAGCAGGTGTCCGGTCATCGACTTCGTGGAGCTGATGTTCAGCTTGTATGCGTGCTCTCCGAACACTTTCTGTATGGCTTTCACCTCCGATATGTCGCCCACGGGTGTCGACGTTCCGTGTACGTTGATGTAGTCGATGTCGGCGGGTGTCATGCCGGCATCTTTGAGCGCGTTCTCCATCACGAGACATGCTCCGAGGCCTTCGGGGTGGGATGCCGTGATGTGGTATGCGTCTGCGCTGGCTCCTTCTCCAACCATTTCGGCGTAGATTTTCGCGCCGCGTGCCTTGGCGTGCTCAAGCTCTTCGAGCACGAGGCATCCGCCTCCCTCGCCCATCACGAATCCGTCGCGGCTTGCGCTGAAGGGGCGCGAAGCGTGCTGTGGGTCGTCGTTGCGGGTGGAGAGGGCGTGCATGGCGTTGAACCCGCCCACTCCGCAGGCGCAGATGGCGGCTTCAGCGCCGCCTGCCAGTATGATGTCGGCCTTGCCGAGGCGCAGTTGGTTGAATGCGTCGGCCAGGGCACTGGTAGATGAGGCGCAGGCCGATGTCGTGGCGTAGTTGGGGCCGTGGAATCCGAAGTGAATCGAAATCTGGCCTGCCGCGATGTCGGCAATCATCTTGGGGATGAAGAACGGGTTGAACTTCGGGCCGTCGTCCTTGTGCGCCCCGTAGTAGCTCACCTCGTCTTCAAATGTCTTTATGCCACCGATGCCCACGCCGTAGATCACGCCCACACGGTTCTTGTCGGTGGCATCGAGGTCGATGCCGCTGTCAGCCACAGCCTGTATGGCCGAGACGAAGGCCAGCTGCGTGTAGCGATCCATCTTGCGGGCTTCCTTGCGGTCGATGTAGTCGCCCACGTTGAGGCCTTTCACTTCGCAGGCGAAGCGGGTCTTGAACTTCGAGGCATCAAACAGAGTGATGGGCGCAGCTCCGCTCACCCCGTTTATCAGGCTCTGCCAGGTCTCCTCGGCGGTGTTCCCAACGGGGGTGACGGCACCCATGCCCGTCACAACTACTCGTTTTAGTTGCATGTGGTTGTATTGGCAGCCGGCGCCGCTGGGCTGTCTTTTGTTCAGCCCCGCGGCGCCGGGTGTTGTTGAATGAAGTTATTTCGTGTTTTCCTTGATGTAAGAGATGGCGTCGCCCACAGTGGCGATTTTCTCTGCCTTGTCATCGGGGATGGACACTCCGAACTCCTTCTCAAACTCCATGATAAGCTCAACGGTGTCGAGGGAATCGGCGCCCAGATCGTTGGCGAAGCTGGATTCGGGCTTTACTTCGGCTTCGTCAACGCCGAGTTTCTCCACAATGATCTCTTTCACTTTTACTTCAATGTCTGACATGATTGCTAATTTTTAATGTTAATAATGAATATTCCAAATCTCAAAAATGCGGCTGCAAAGTAACTAATTTTTGCCCACACGTGCAAATTATTTCGTCAAAATCCATGCAGTTTTGCACAGACTGCGCACATTTGTGCATCTTTTCTGCCTGTGAGATAAGTTTTTAGTGCATTCGCCGATGATTTTTTTGCAGATATTTGATTAACTTTGCAGAGGCCGAAATGGCACTGGGAAAGATGCGGTGCGGCATGTTTCCCGTCTGCTTGGGCTGCATGTAAGTGGGCTTCCGCGCCCGCGCTATTAATATTAAGGTATAACCAATGGTGATAAGGAACGCTCACTTGGCTTTTTTCAGCCCCGCGATGTCCACCGGCCGCATTGCCCGTGAGGTGGCGGGGAGGCTTCCCGTCGCTGTCGCCGAGCACGATTTGCTGCAATCAGAGGATGAGTTGATTTACGACCTTGACCGCTCCGATGTGTTCGTGGCCGCCGTGCCGGTGTATGCCGGGCGTGTGCCGCAGCTCGCGGCGGAGTCTCTGGGGCGTTTCACGGGCGATGGCACGCCCGCCATAGCGGTGTGCGTCTATGGCAACCGCGCCTACGATGATGCGCTCATCGAGCTGTGCGACCTGCTGCGCGGGCATGGCTTTGTGCCCGTGGCGGCAGGGGCGTTCATTGCCCGCCACTCCATGTTCCCCGCCGTTGCGGCCGGCCGTCCCGACGAGAAGGACATCGAGGCCATCCACAGTTTCGGCGACAAGTGTGCCGAACTGCTTTCTTCTGTCGGCGATGTGGCGCAGCTGGAGAGCATCGCCGTGCGCGGCGAGCGTCCTTACCGCTCGGGTTCCTACGCGGGCATAACGCCGGCGGGCAGCAGCAAGCGGTGCTCGCGCTGCGGGCGTTGCGCAAGCCTGTGCCCAATGGAGGCAATCGACCCGCACCGTCCCTACCGCTCACTGAGCACGCTGTGCATCTCCTGCGGGCGTTGCGTGGCGGTGTGCCCGGTGAAGACGCGGTGTTTCTCGGGAGTGGCATACATGGCCGCCTTGCGTCGCATGACGAGGCTGTGTTCCAGCCGCAAGCAGCCCGAGACGTTCTTTGCGCAGAAGTCCCGCGCTTACAGGAGGGGTTGACGGGGCTTTCCTGCCGTCCGTCTCGATGGGCGTTTTGGAGAAAACATGAAGCCTGCGGCGGGTTTGACAAGAGGTGTCAGACCCGCCGTAGGCTTCACGCTTTTGTGCCTTTGGTCAGATTTCCACGCTCAATCCGCCCATGAACGTGGCTCGCGGCATGGGGTATCCGTCGTTGATGCAGTAGCTTTGCGCCAGCAAGTTCTCGCCCTTGGCAAAGACCGTGATGCCACGCGCGAGGCGGTATGATGCCGTGAGGTTCCACAGGCAGAAGTTCTCCTTGCGCTCCTCGTCGGCGGTGGCGAGCGTGGCGGTGTATAGTCCGCCCACATACTGTATGCCCGTTGCCAAGGCGAGCCTGCCCACGGAGTAGTTGGCCACCACGTAGAGCTTGTGCTCCGGGGCTGCGGTCACGGGGTTGTCCATGTGCAGGAAGCTGTAGTTGGCGTTCAGTTTGAGGTTGTCCGACACGTTGCCCGCCGCCTCAATCTCAAATCCCCAGTTCTCGGCGCGCCCGGTGTTGACGTTGCGCCGCCTCCCGTTGGCGAGCACCGTCTCTATGAGGTTGTCGGCCTTGAGGTAGAACAGGTTTGCCCCGAGGCGCAGCCTGCTGCCGAACAGGCGTTGCGTGTATGCCAGTTCATAGTTCATCAGCCTTTCCGGCTTCAGCTCGTCGTTGGCCGGCGTGAACATGTACATCTCCCGTATGGTAGGGTTGCGGAATCCCTTGCCCACCGTCGCCTTCAGTTCCGAGGCCTGCGAGAGGCGCAGCGTAAGCCCTCCTTGCGGCACGAGTTCCGTGCCAGTGGTGGAGTGGTGGTCGAGGCGCAGCCCTGCGTCGATGGTGAGCCGCTGCCCTATGTCCTGCCGCAGTTCCACGTAGCCCGCGAACTCGTCGGCCGTCTTGTCGCCGAGCACGCTTTGCCCCGCGCTGGTGAGCGAGTCGTTCCACGCCTTGCCCCCGAAGTGCTGGTAGTCGAAGCCGAGCGTCACGCGGTTGCCCTTGAACAGGGCGAGGCTCTCGTAGACGGAGATGCCTCCCATGCGGTCGTTGTGCTTGTAGATGTATTCGAGCGGCGACTCGCCGGGGCTGTATCCGTCGTTCACCTCGTGGTGTCCCCAGCTGTAGAACACTCTCACCGCTCCCGATGCCCGTCCGTAGTCGTTGATCAGTGCCACCGATGCCATGCCGCGCGTGATGCGCTGGTCGTTGTCGATGAGCGGGTCGTAGGTCTCGCCGGGGTTCGACGCGTCGAAGTGCGTGAGGCTTATGTCGCCGTCCGCAGTCCAGTTGCGGTCGATCTCGTAGCCTAGCTTCACGAAGCCGGAGTATTGGCTGAATGCCGAGTTGGGACGGTGGCCGTCGGTGTGGTCGTAGCTTACGCCGACTATGCTGCGCGTGCGTCCCCGCTTCGTGGTGTTCGCTATTGAGCCTTGCACAGTGCCGTAGGAGCCGCCTTGGAGCGTGGCCTGCGTGCGGCTGCCGTCGTCTTGCTGTGTCCGCGTGACGATGTTGAGTACGCCTCCCATGGCGTTGGAGCCGTAGAGAAGCGATGCCGGGCCGCGCACCACCTCGACGCGCTCGGCCATCATCGTCTGGTAGACATCAGGCAGGGGATGCCCCATGAGGCCGGCGTACTGCGGCATTCCGTCGATGAGCACGAGCGTCGCCGCGCCGCCGCCCACGCCGCGCACCTTGATAGAGCCGGCCGCGCCGCCCGATACGCCGTAGCCGAGCACGCCGCGCGAGGTGACGAAGAGGCCTGGTACCTGTTCGCTCACCGTGGGCAACACCTGCGAGCGGTAGTTCTCTGTGAGCTTGTCGCGCCCCACGACGGAGACGGTCAGCGGCAGGTGGCGCACGTCCGTGGCCCAGCGCGTGCCCGTGACCACCACCTCGCCGAGACCCACGCTGTCGGCGGCCTCTGCGTCACTGCCGTCGGCGAGGGCAGGCAGCGCAGCCGTCAGGAGCATGGCGGCCAGTGCGACTGTCTTCGATGTATGTTTCATTGCAGGTTGGCTTTTGTCCGGTTTCATGGCGCAAAGTTACGCAAGGGGGCTTTCGCCGCCGTTATCCATAAAACCGTTTTGTTTACACATATTACGGAGCGTGTGCGCGGGGCTTGCCGAATGCCTTGCGG
>CAZURD010000046.1:0-17066 GCA_964623445.1 uncultured Prevotella sp.
ATGAAGACAACACTACATACGGAGTGGACGGTTGCGGATGTTTGCAAAGGTTTCACGTACAATGAATTGGAGGGTAAGGGACTGTTCGGGCTTGACGGGCGGCTCACTATTCAGCCAGAGTATCAACGCCACTACATCTACAACGACGGCAAACGGGATGTGGCTGTCATAGAATCGTTGCTGAAAGGCTATCCGATAGGACTTATTTATTTCAACCGCACGAGTGACGGCCGCTTTGAAGTGCTTGACGGCCAGCAGCGCATCACGTCTTTCGGACGGTTCGTCACCGGTAAATTCGCCATAGTCTACGGAGGCCGTGAGGAATACTTCAGCGGTCTTCCCGTTGAAGAGCAACAAAAGATAATGCAGTCGTCGTTGCTCATCTACGAATGCGAGGGAGAGGAAAGAGAGATAAAAGAGTGGTTCAAGACCATAAATATCGTAGGCATACCCCTAAACGAACAGGAATTGCGCAACGCCATATATTCGGGCGAGTTCGTCACGGCGGCAAAGCGCGTGTTCAGCAATTCGCAAAATTCGGAAGTACAGAAGTGGAGTCATTACGTAAAGGGCGACGTGAAGCGGCAGTACTATTTGGCCGAAGCCCTGAAGTGGGTGTGCGCCAGCAAGGGGATGACCATCGACGCATACATGAGCCAGCACCGCCGAGAGGGATCCATAGGCGAACTCGAAAGCTATTTCCGCTCCGTGATAGACTGGGTTTCCACCACGTTCACGATGGTGGAGCGCGACATGTGCGGCCTGGAGTGGGGCAGGCTTTACGAGACTTACCACAAAACGCCATACAGTATCGACCACGTGACGGAGCGTGTGCTCGCCCTGAAAGCGGACGAGAGCATCAAGTGCCCGCGCAACATCTATGAGTACGTGTTGGGCGGCGAAGCGGACAAAAGCCTGCTGCAAATCCGCCTGTTCGAGGAGTCGACGAAGCGCGCGGCATACGCCCGCCAGACAAAGACGGCGGAGAAGGAAGGCGTTTCCAACTGTCCCCTGTGCGCCATAGGCGACAATACCAACAAGAAACGCATCTACAAACTCAACGAAATGGATGCCGACCACGTGACGGCATGGAGCAAGGGCGGCGCGACTACCATTGAGAATTGCGAGATGCTGTGCAAGACGCACAACCGCTCAAAGGGCAACAAATGACGCGGCAACATCGTGGGACAAGTGCGCTTTGAGGGAGTTGTGAACGTGCCGATTCCCTCAAAGCGGTATATGCAGAAAACCTTTCTCCTCTCCCGATACGCGGCAAGGCTTTTCCAGCCATAGCCCCGCCTCTCGCGCTGCCGTCGTGCCTGCCCGGAAGCGCGGCGCGGGCGGCTTCCGGATGCCCGTCAAGAAAAATGGTTTAGTAAATAAAAATTGTGGGGCGATGTGGGGCGATGTGGAGGAAAATGCTTACCTTTGAGGGCAAAAATACGGTGTGGTGCCATGCGCTTTTTAGGGAACATAGAGGCAAAGCTCGATGCCAAGGGCAGGGTGTTCCTGCCGGCGGCGTTTCGCAAGGCGCTCCAGAGCGTCGGCAGCGACATGGTTATGCGCAAAGACGTGTTCCAGCCGTGCCTCGTGCTCTATCCCGAGAGCGTGTGGGAACGCCAGATCGACGCACTGCGCAGCCGCCTCAGCCGTTGGGACATGGACGAGCAGCAGCTCTTCAGGCAGTTTGTCTGCGAGGTGGAGCCTGTGGTTCTCGATGCCAACGGGCGTTTCCTGATTAGTCGCCGCAGCCTTCGCCTTGCCGGCATAGCCCAGGAAGTGCGCTTCATCGGCATGGGCGACACCATCGAGATATGGCCCGCCGAGCGTGCGGAGCAGCCGTTTGTCTCCCCCGCCGAGCTTGGCGCGGCCCTGCGCAAGGCCATGGGCGGCCCTGTGACAGGCGGCGACACGCCTGCGCCAGCCTCTGCTTCAGCCGCTGAGGCTTCCCCCCGAGAATGATGACAGAATCCAACCCATACCATGTCCCGGTGATGCTGGCCGAGAGCGTCGGCGCTCTGGTGACCAATCCCAATGGCATCTACGTCGACGTTACCTTTGGCGGCGGCGGCCACAGCCGCGAGATACTGCGCCGCCTCGGGCCGTCGGGGCGGCTCTTCGGCTTCGATCAGGATGCCGATGCCCTGCACAACGCCCCTGAGGGCGACGCACGCTTCACTTTCGTGTGGTCTAACTTCCGCCACCTGCGCAACTGGATGCGCTATTATGGCGTGGAGGCCGTCGACGGCCTGCTGGCCGACCTCGGCGTTTCCGCCCACCACCTCGACGAGGCCTCGCGCGGATTCTCGTTCCGCTTCGATGCGCCCCTCGACATGCGCATGAACCAGCGCGCCACCGCCACGGCCGCCGAAATCGTGAACGGCTACGGCGAGGAGGCTCTCGCCGACCTGTTCCGCCGCTACGGCGAGTTGCGCGATGCCCGCCGCCTGGCCGCCGCCATAGTGACGGCGCGCCGCACAGCCCCCGTGGAGACCACTGGCGACTTGCTCCGCGCCGTGGAGCCGCTTCTGCCCGCAGCCCGCCGCAAGAAGGACGCTGCAAAGCTCTTTCAGGCACTGCGCATAGAGGTGAACCGCGAGATGCAGGCACTGGAGGAGATGCTTGCCTCGGCCATCGACCTGCTCGCCCCCGGCGGGCGGCTCGTCGTGATTACCTACCATTCTCTCGAAGACCGCATGGTGAAGAACTTCATGCGCACGGGCAATGCCGAGGGACAGCGGCACACCGACCTGTTCGGCAACGCCACCACACCCCTGCGCCCCGTGGGCAGCAAGCCCGCCACGCCGACCGATGCCGAGTTGCAGGCCAATCCCCGCAGCCGCAGCGCAAAGTTGCGCGTGGCAGAGAAGGCCGCAGCAGCCGACTGCCGCCGCTAAGACGTGGCGACGGCACATCCAAAACCCCACAGAATAATCATGTCAGACATGGACACCACAACCTCCACACCGGCCGACCCGCAGCCGTCGGACACCCAGGCAGAGCCTGCGCTCGCCGCCGTGGAGACTGCCGCCGCAGACGGGAAGAAGCCCGCTTCGGCAATGGAGCTGATAAGGCAGAGCGTGAGCGAAGACGACCCGAAACCGTCGCCCTCGCTCACGCTCACAAAGATAATAGGTGGCGACATCCTCGCCGCCACGCTCGTGCGCAGCCATATATGGCTGCTCGTGCTAATAGTGGTGTTCACCGTGGTCTACGTTGCGTTCAGGTATCAGTGCCAGCAAGACCTGATAGCCATCGACAGGCTCGAAGCGGAACTGAAAGACGCAAAGTACAAGGCACTCTCCATATCGAGCGAGCTGACGGAACGCTGCCGCGAGAGCCATATCCTCGACATGCTAAAGGCCAGCGATGACAGTCTGCTGCGTCCTTCCGACCTGCCGCCATACATCATAGAAATACCGAAACAATGAGCAAGCTTGACAGAGACAAGGTGATGCCACGCTATTTCGTGATAGCCGTGGTGCTGACGCTGATAGGCGTGGCCGTCGTAGCAAGGGCGGGCTACATAATGACCGCCAAGAAACAGTACTGGACGGAAGTGGCCTCGCGCCTCAAGCGCGACAGCGTGAGCGTTAAGCCCAACCGTGGCAACATCCTGAGCTGCGACGGGCAGCTCATGGCCAGCAGCATACCGGAATACAAGATATTCATGGACTTCAAGGCCGGCGGGGAGACGAAAGACTCCATCTGGCTCGCCAACCTCGACTCCATCTGCGAGGGACTGCACGAAATATTCCCCTCGCGCTCGGCCAGCGAGTTCAAGGCAAACTTGGAGAAAGGACGCAAAAAGGGGTCGCGCCATTGGGCTATATGGCCGCGCCGCATCGACTACGACACCTACACCGAGGTGAAGAAGCTGCCCGTGTTCTGCATGTCGAAATACAGCGGAGGCTTCCACTGCGAGGAGTACAACGCCCGCCGCCGCCCGTTCGGTTCGCTCGCGCAACGCACGCTCGGCGAGCTTTACGGCTCGAAAGACACCGCCCGCTTCGGGCTGGAACTGGCCTACGACTCCATACTGCGGGGCACTGACGGCCTCACGCACCGCCGCAAGATACTCAACCGCTACATGAACATTCCCGTGGCCCCGCCCATCAACGGCGCGGACATCGTGACCACTATCGACGTGGCAATGCAAGACCTCGCAGAGAGGTCGCTCGTAGACGAGCTGAAAAAGGTCAACGGCGACATGGGCGTGGCCATACTCATGGAGGTGCAGACGGGCGACGTGAAGGCGATGGTGAACATGCGCCGCTGCGACGACGGCGAATACTACGAGATAATGAACGATGCCATCAGCTACCGTTGCGAGCCAGGCTCGGTGTTCAAGACGGCATCGGTGATGGTCGCGCTCGACAACGGCGTGGCCGACACCTCCACCATAATCCATACGGGTTGCGGCGTGCTCGAAATGCACGGCAGGTCGATGCGCGACCACAACTGGCGCAACGGCGGCTATCAGGACATCAACCTCGCACGGGCATTGGAGGTGAGCAGTAACATTGGCGTGAGCTACGTCATCGACAAGAACTACTACGACAACCCGGAACGGTACGTGGAGGGGCTTTACCGCACGGGCATCGCCGACGACCTCGAGCTGCCGCTCGCCGGCTACCAGCCGCCCATCATCAGGATGCCGGAACGGAACTCGCGCGGGCAGTGGCTCAACTGGAGCAAGACCGCCCTCGCGTGGATGAGCATAGGCTACGAGACGATGATAGCTCCGATAAACACCGTGACTTTCTACAACGCCATAGCCAACGGCGGACGGATGATGCGCCCGCGCTTCGTGAAGAAAGTGGTGAAGGACGGCGAGACCATCATGGAGTTTGAGCCAGAGGTGATCCGCGAGAGCATCTGCAAGCCCTCGACGCTCGCCACGATACAAACCGTGCTGGAGCATGTAGTGAGCCAAGGTCTCGGCAAGAAGGCCGGCTCGCCCCTGTTCAAGGTGGCCGGCAAGACGGGCACGGCGCAGGTGTCCAAGGGAAAGGCGGGCTACAAGAGCGGCAAGGTGGACTACTGGCTTAGCTTCGCCGGCTACTTCCCCGCCGACAACCCGCGCTACACCTGCCTCGTGTGCATACGCAAGTCGGGGCTTCCCGCCTCTGGCGGCGGCATGAGCGGACTCGTGTTCCACAACATAGCCGAGGGCGTGATGTCGCACAACTTGAAGCGTTCGATAGAACAGGTGGCCGACACCGCAGCCCACCGCGCCCCGAAGGTGAAAGACGGCAACGTGCTCGCAGCCAACAACGTGCTCTCGCGGCTTGGCATAGAGGCCACCCACAGCTGGGACGGCACGCAGGGGCAGACACCCGTCTGGGGACGGGCACAGGCGCAGGGCGACGCAGTGCGCCTCATCGAGGAGCACAAGCGCACGGGTGTCACGCCCGACGTGACGGGCATGGGGGCGCGCGATGCCGTGTTCCTGCTCGAAGAACTGGGCTTCAAGGTGACGCTCACGGGGCGCGGCACGGTGCGTTCGCAGGGCTATCCCGCAGGTGCGCCGGTGCGCAAGGGTGCGGTGTGCGCCCTGAAGCTCGGATGACGCATCGCGGGCAGACAGACGACAAAGGACGAAACAGAACATAAGGAAGACATGACACTAAGCGAACTGCTCAAAGACATAGACACGGTGAGCCTCGTGGGCGACGCGGCCACCGAGATAACCGACGTGCAGACCGACTCCCGCTGCGTGACGCAGGGCTGCCTCTTCGTCGCCGTGCGCGGCACGCAGGCCGACGGCCACGCCTACATAGCTGCGGCCACAAAGGCCGGGGCGGCCGCCGTGCTGTGCGAGACGCTGCCCGAAGAGCTGGCCGAGGGCGTGGCTTACGCCGTGGTGGACGACACGGAAAAGGCCGTAGGCCCCGTGGCCACGGCATTCCACGGCTATCCCTCGCGCCGCATGAAGCTCGTGGGAGTGACGGGCACCAACGGCAAGACCACCATAGCCACATCGCTCTACAACCTCTTCAGGATGCTCGGACACAAGTGCGGACTGATTTCCACCGTCTGCAACTTCATAGACGGCGAACGCTTGCACACCGACCACACCACCCCCGGGTCGGTGGAGCTGAACGCCCTGCTGGCGCGCATGGCCGACGCGGGCTGCGATATGGTATTCATGGAGTGTTCGAGCCACGCCATAGCGCAGAAGCGCATCGGCGGACTGAAGTTTGCGGGAGGCATATTCACCAACCTCACGCGCGACCACCTCGACTACCACAAGACGTTCGAGGCCTACCGCGACGCAAAGAAAGCATTCTTCGACGGCCTGCCAAAGGGAGCGTTCGCACTGACCAACGCCGACGACAAGAACGGCCTCGTGATGGTGCAGAACACGCGGGCCACGGTGAAAACCTACTCCACGCGCACCCTGGCCGACTTCAAGGCGAGGGTGGTGGAGTGCCACTTCGAGGGGATGTACCTCGAGATAGACGGCCGCGAGGTGGGCGTGCAGTTCATCGGGAAGTTCAACGCCAGCAACCTGCTCGCCGTCTACGGCGCGGCGGTGCTGCTCGGGGCTGATCGCGAGTCGGTTCTCGTGGCGTTGAGTGCGCTGCACAGCGTCAGCGGCCGGCTTGAACCGATTCGCTCGTCGGAGGGCTTTACGGCAATAGTGGACTATGCCCACACCCCTGACGCGCTCAAGAACGTGCTCTCCGCCATACACGAGGTGCTCATGGGCAAGGGGCGCGTCATCACCGTATGCGGCGCGGGAGGCAACCGCGACCGTGGCAAGCGTCCGCTGATGGCGCAGGAGGCCGCGCGGCAGAGCGACATACTCATCATCACGAGCGACAACCCGCGCTTCGAGAAGCCCGAGGACATCATGGCCGACATGAAGGCCGGGCTTACGCCGCAGCAGGCCAAGGCCACGCTCTCCATCGTAGACAGGCGCGAGGCGTTGCGCACGGCCTGCATGATGGCGCGTAAGGGCGACGTGGTGCTCGTGGCGGGGAAAGGCCACGAGGACTATCAGGAGGTGTGCGGCGTGAAGCATCACTTCGACGACCGCGAGGAACTGCGCAAAATAATGGGCGTGGAGGCGTGAGCGCAATGCGCACGCCGCGACGCAAGCTAACAAAAAGCCACAACAGCAATGCTCTACTATCTCTTCAGGTTTCTCGACCAGTTTGGCATCCCCGGGGCGCACATGTGGTCGTACATATCGTTCCGCTCGCTGATGGCACTGATGCTATCGCTGCTAATCTCGGCGTGGTTTGGCGAGAAGTTCATTAGGTATATGCGCCGGAAGAACATCGGCGAGGAACTGCGCGATGCCTCCATCGACCCGTTCGGCCTGCAAAAGAAAGGCGTGCCGACGATGGGCGGCGTGATAATCATTGTCGCAATACTCGTGCCAGTGCTGCTGCTTGGCCGTATGCGCAACATATACATCATCCTCATGCTTGTCACCACCGTGTGGCTCGGCCTGCTCGGAGGCCTCGATGACTACATAAAGACGTTCCGCCACAACAAGGAGGGGCTGCGCGGCAAGTTCAAGATAGTGGGACAGGTGGGGCTTGGTCTCATAGTCGGCCTCGTGCTCTACTTCAGTCCGGATGCCGTGATGCGCGAGAACGTGGCCGTGGAGCGTCAGCAGGCCGGTGAGGTGGTGGTGAGCCACAGCCGTGAGGCGCAGAAGTCGCTGAAGACCACCATACCCTTTGTCAAGGGTCACAACCTCGACTACGCCGAGCTGACGGCCTTCTGCGGCAAGTACAAGGAGGCCGCCGGCTGGGTGCTGTTCGTGGCGATGACGATATTCGTGGTCACGGCGGTGTCGAACGGGGCCAACCTCAACGACGGCATGGACGGGATGTGCGCGGGAAACTCGGCCATCATCGGCGTGGCTCTCGGCATATTCGCATACGTGTCGAGCCACATAGAGTATGCGGCCTACCTTAATATAATGTATATACCGGGAAGCCAGGAACTGGTGGTGTTCATGTGCGCATTCATCGGCGCTCTGATCGGCTTCCTGTGGTACAATGCCTATCCGGCGCAGGTGTTCATGGGCGACACAGGCTCGCTCACGATAGGCGGCATCATTGCCGTGTGCGCCATCATCATACACAAGGAGCTTATGCTGCCGATACTCTGCGGCATCTTCTTCATGGAGAGCCTGAGTGTCATGGTGCAAGTGTGGTACTACAAGATGGGCAAGCGGCGCGGCGTGAAGCAGCGGGTGATGAAGCGCGCACCGCTCCACGACACGTTCCGCACCCGCCCCGAACAGCTCGATGCCGACTGCCGCTACCTGTGGAAAGGGCCGCGGACGGTGGCGCACGAGGCAAAAATCACGGTGCGCTTCTGGATTGTGACAATCATACTCGCCGCAATGGCGATAATAACATTGAAGATAAGGTGAGCGCAGGGGCAGGCCCGTGTGCCGTGCATAGGCTTTAGCAATGGGCATCGGCTGCCGAGCGCATCACTAAAAAGGACAACGATATGGAGAAAATGGTCATTCTGGGAGCTGGAGAGAGCGGTGCGGGTGCCGCCGTGCTGGCCAAGAAAGAGGGCTTCGATGTGTTCGTGTCGGATGCGTCGGCCATAAAGCCTCGCTACAAGAAGTTGCTCGACGACTACGGCATAGCGTGGGAAGAGGGCGGCCACACGGAAGAACGGGTGCTCGCCGCAGGCGAGATTGTGAAAAGTCCGGGCATCCCCTCCGACGCGCCGATTGTGGCCGCAGCCACGGCCAAGGGCATACGCATCATCAGCGAGATAGAGTTTGCGGGGCGATACACAAACTCCAAGATGGTGTGCGTCACGGGGAGCAACGGCAAGACCACAACGACATCGCTCATCTACCACATCTTCAAGCAGGCGGGATACGACGCGGGGCTGGCAGGAAACATCGGACGCTCGCTCGCCTTGCAGGTGGCCGAAGACCCGCACGAATACTACATCATAGAGCTTAGCTCTTTCCAGCTCGACAACATGTACGACTTCAGGGCAAACATCGCCATCCTCCTCAACATCACGCCCGACCACCTCGACCGCTACAACAACTGTATGCAGAACTACGTGGACGCGAAGATGCGCATCATACGCAACCAGACACCCGAGGATGCGTTCATCTACTGGAACGACGACCCCGTCATCGCACGCGAACTGGCAAAGTATGACATCCGCGCCGTGCAGTGCCCGTTCTCCGAACTGAAGGAGCGCGGCAGCATCGGATACATAGAGGAGGGGCAATACAAGATTGAGTGGCCCACGCCGTTCAACATGGAGCAGGAGGAACTGAGCCTCACCGGGCGGCACAACATATACAACAGCCTCGCGGCGGGCATCGCCTCGAACATCAGCGGCATAAAGAAAGAGGTGATACGCCGCAGCCTGAGCGACTTCCCCGGCGTGGAACACAGGCTCGAAAAGGTGACCACGGTGCGCGGCGTGCTCTACGTGAACGACTCGAAGGCCACCAACGTGGATGCCTGTTGGTATGCACTGGAGAGCATGAAGACACCCGTGGTGCTCATCGTCGGCGGCAAGGACAAGGGCAACGACTACGAACCGATACGAGAACTCGTGAAGAAGAAGTGCCGCGCATTGGTGTATCTCGGGGCAGACAACGCCAAGCCCCACGCTTTCTTCGACCCGCTCGGGCTGCCCGTGAGGGACACCCACTCCATGAAGGAGTGCGTCGAGGCCTGCTACGGGCTGGCACAGCCGGGCGACACCGTGCTGCTCAGCCCCTGCTGCGCCAGCTTCGACCTCTTCAAGAACATGGAGGATCGCGGCGAGCAGTTCAAGGCTCTCGTGCGCAACCTCTGACGGGACGGGGCGAAATGTCGCCGCCGTCCCTGCATCATTCTTCAGCCATCTCTCCCAAGCAAAGACAATGAACAAGAAAGTAGGTAACATATTCAAGGGTGACAAGGTCATCTGGATGGTGTTCTTCTTCCTCTGCATGATCAGTGTGGTGGAGGTTTTCAGTGCTTCGAGCGGCCTGACCTACAAGAGCAGCAACTTCATCATGCCCATCGTGAAGCACTCCGGCACCATACTGCTCGGCGTGTTCGTGGCCATACTAACGCTGAACGTGCCCTGCCGCTACTTCAAGCTGCTCACCCCGTGGCTGCTGTTGGCATCTGTCGCCACGCTGCTGACCGTGCTGCTGGCCGGCGAGACCATCAATGGCGCACAGCGCGTGATAAGCGTGTTCGGCATCACGTTCCAGCCGTCGGAGATTGCCAAGGGCACGCTGATTCTCGCCACGGCGCAGATCCTGAGCGCGATGCAGGGCGAAAACGGCGCAGACCCCAAGGCGTTCCGCTACGTGATGTGGCTGACAGTGCCCATAGCGTTCCTCATAATGCTTGAAAACCTGTCCACGGCAGTGCTGCTCTGCTGCGTGGTGTTCCTGATGATGTTCATCGGGCGCGTGCCCATGCGCCAGCTCGGCAAGCTCGTCGGGTGCGTGATGGGCGTGGCCGCGCTGGCTGTTGCGCTCGTCATGCTGGTGGGGCACGACGGGAAGACCGTTGTGGAAGATCCCCCAAGGAAGGAGACCAAGATAGAGAAGATATTCCACCGTGCCGACACATGGAAGGCACGCATACTCACCTTTGCCGACAGGGATGAAGTGCCGCCAGAGGAATACGACCTCGACAGAGGGGCGCAGGTGGCTCACGCCAACATAGCCATAGTCTCGAGCAACGGCATTGGCAAAGGCCCGGGCAACTCGGAGGAGCGCGACTTCCTCGCGCAGGCCTTTTCGGACTTCATCTTCGCCATCATAATAGAGGAGACGGGCATAATCGGAGCTGTGATAGTGGTGTTCCTTTACATCGTGTTGCTCTTCCGGACGGCACGCATCGCGGGGCGGTGCGAGAACAATTTCCCCGCTTTCCTCGCCATGGGACTGGCCTTGATGTTGGCGGTGCAGGCATCGTTCAACATGCTCGTGGCTGTGGGGCTTGCCCCGGTGACGGGACAGCCGCTGCCCCTCATAAGCAAGGGCGGCACGTCGACCATACTCAACTGTGCCTACATAGGGGCCATCTTGAGCGTGAGCCGTTCGGCAAAGCGCAGGCAAAAGCCGGAGGCGGCGGATGAGCCATCGCCCGAACTGGAAGCAGAGGGACAGGAGGTGGCGTGAGCCGCACTGTCAGGGTTTCCGTGTCGACGGACAGGCCGAAGACGACGGCGAACCAAAAAAGAGGGCAAAATTTATTGATTGCAAGATAAAATGACTAATTTTGCAAAATACAACAGGCGCAATGGACACATGGACAATGCGTTGCGCGTAATTATCAGCGGCGGCGGCACGGGCGGACACATATTCCCAGCCTTGGCCATTGCCGATGCCATACGCCAAAAGCAACCCGGCACGGAAGTGCTGTTCGTTGGGGCGGATGGACGCATGGAGATGGAACGTGTGCCAATGGCAGGCTATGAGATAAAGGGCTTGCCGGTGCGCGGCTTCGACCGTCGCAACCTACTGCGCAACATACCCGTGCTATACATGGCATGGAAAAGTCGCCGCATGGCCCGAAGGATAGTGAAGGACTTCCGTCCCGACGTTGCCATTGGAGTGGGCGGCTATGCCAGTGGCCCCACGCTCAGTGCGGCGGCGGCCTTGGGCGTGCCATGCCTGCTGCAAGAGCAGAACTCCTACGCCGGCGTGACCAACAAGCTTCTGGCCAAGAGTGCAAGCCGCATTTGCGTGGCATACGATGGCATGGAGCGGTTCTTCCCCGCCGAGAAGATTGTCAAGACGGGCAATCCTGTGCGCCAAGGACTGCTCGACTGTAGCCTGATACCTGCCGAGGCGCGCGTCAGGCTCGGCCTCGATGCCGACCGCCCAACGCTGCTCGTGGTGGGAGGAAGCCTCGGGGCGCGGACGCTCAACGAGAGTGTCATGGCGCACCTCGATTCCATTGCCGCCTCGGGAGTGCAGGTGCTCTGGCAGACGGGAAAGCTCTATGTGACCGAGATGAGGCACAGGATTGAGGAACGTGGCGGTGCGCAGGGCGTGACGGCCACCGACTTCATCGCCGACATGGGCGCGGCTTACCGCGCCGCCGACCTCGTGGTGAGCCGTGCGGGTGCGGGCAGCATCTCGGAGCTGTGCCTCGTGGGCAAGCCCGCCATACTCGTGCCGTCGCCGAATGTGGCCGAGGACCACCAGACGAAGAACGCACGCGCACTCGCCGACCGCAAGGCTGCACTGCTCGTGACGGATGCCGACGCGCCGTCGACACTGCTGCCCACGGCACTGAAGACGCTCGCCGACAGGCAACTGCTCGCAACTCTCGCCGCCAATGCAAAGGCCATGGCCACCCCGGGGGCTGCCGAAGCCATAGCAGAGGAGGCTATCGGCCTTGCCACAAGGCAACAATGAGGGGCAGAACATCCACAAAACACACGTGCGAAAAATGGATACAAAGGACATAAAGGCTGTATATTTCGTAGGTGCCGGCGGCATCGGCATGAGTGCATTGGCTCGTTACTACATGGCCAAGGGGGCTGTGGTGGCCGGCTACGACCGCACTCCTACCGCGCTCACCGCGCAGCTTGAACGCGAGGGAATGCTACTCCATTTCACTCCCGACATCGCGGAAATACCCCAAGCCTGCCACGACCCGCACTCGTGCCTCGTGGTGTACACGCCGGCGATACCCGCCGACAACGCCGAACTGCTCTTCTTCCGACAGGGCGGCTTTGAGGTGGTGAAACGGGCGGAGGTGCTCGGTCGCCTGACGCGCTCCCACAAGGGGCTTTGCGTGGCCGGCACGCACGGCAAGACCACCACGTCTGCCATCTGCGCGCATATCATGCACCAAGCGCATCCCGGCTGCAACGCATTCCTCGGCGGCATCTGCAAGAATTACGGCACTAACTACATACTGGGCGAAAGCGACTACGTGGTGGTGGAGGCCGACGAGTTCGACCGCTCGTTCCACCACCTCTCGCCGTGGATAACCGTCATAACGGCCACCGATGCCGACCATCTCGACATCTACGGGACGCGGGAAGCCTACCTCGAGAGCTTTGCCCACTACACCTCGCTCATACAGCCCGGGGGCGCACTGATCGTCCGCAAGGGCATAGAACTTGAAGAACGCCTCCAACCCGGAGTGCGCCGCTTCACCTACGGGGTGGGCGAGGGCGACTTCAGGGCGGAGAACGTGCGCATCGGCAACGGCGAGGTGACGTTCGACTTCGTGTCGCCCATAGAGGGCGTGCATGATGTGAAGCTCGGCCATCCCGTGCCCATCAACGTGGAGAACGCCGTGGCGGCGATGGCAATGGCGCAGCTCTGTGGCTGCACGCCAAGCGAACTGCGCTACGGCGTGGCCACATACGCCGGTGTGGAACGCCGCTTCGACTTCAAGCTGAAAGACGGCCCCACGGTGTTCCTCACCGACTACGCCCACCATCCGCGCGAGATACAGGCTTGCGCCGAGAGCCTGCGACAGCTCTACCCAGGGCGGAGGCTCACCGCCCTGTTCCAGCCCCACCTGTACAGTCGCACCCGCGACTTCGCCGACGACTTCGCACGCAGCCTCGGCCTGTTCGACGAGGTGCTCCTGTGCGACATCTACCCTGCCCGTGAACAGCCCATACCGGGCATCACGGCACGGACAATATACGACCGCCTGCCGTCTGGCGTGGCCAAGGAACTGGTGGGTGCGGCGGCCGGTGTTCCCGCCATCATCGGCGGCCGGCACTTCGACGTGCTCGTGGCACTCGGGGCCGGCGACATTGAGACATACGCGCCGCAGATAACCAAAGCACTCTCCGCACGATGAACATCAGCTGGAAGAAAGTTGCCGTGAACTTGCTGGCCGTAGTGGTGGCGGCTTATCTCGTGCTGGCCATGACGGCGTTCAACACGCCTGCCGATGGCGATGTGGTGTGTTCGCGCGTCGACGTGAGTATAGCCGACAGGAACGGATTCCTCAACGCCGACGAGGTGAAGCGCATACTCAAGGACAATGGCCTCTACCCGCTTGCCCGCCGCATGGACTCCGTGGACATACGGCTCATGGAGGAGACGCTGTGCCGCAGTCCGTTCGTGGCCGAGGCACAGTGCTACAAGGCCGGCGGGGGGCGCGTGTGCATTGAGGTGGAGCAGCGCAGGCCGGTGGTGAGGGTCAAGGCCGACAACGGCGACGATTATTACGTGGACAGCAACGGCGGCATCATGCAGAACACGAAGTATGTCAGCGATGTCGTCGTGGCCACAGGTTGCATAAGTCAGGACTATGCCAGCCGAGCACTGACAGCTGTCGGGAATGCCATTGCGGGCGACCGCTTCTGGCAAGACCAAGTGGTGCAGCTCAACGTGCTGCCCGACGGCACGATGGAGATGGTGCCACGGGTGGGCGACAACATCGTCTACCTCGGAAGCCCGGCGGGCATTGAGAGCAAGCTCCACAGGCTCGAACTGTTCTATCGCTACGGGCTGAGCCGCACGGGGTGGGACAAGTATGGCTACATCAGTCTGGAGTTTGACAACCAAATCATTTGCAAGAAAAAGAAAAAATAAAGACATAAAGGAGAAGATGGCAGCAAAGGATTTCATAGTGGCGATAGAGCTTGGCTCGTCGACGGTGACGGGCATCGCCGGAAAGAAAAACCGTGACGGGAGCGTAAGCGTGCTCGCCGTTGTGAAAGAAGACTCCTCCTCGTTCATACGAAAAGGCGTGGTCTACAACATCGACAAGACGGCCCACTGCCTCACGAACGTCGTCAACAAGTTGACGAAACAGCTAAAGACCGAGATTCTGCGCGTCTACGTGGGTGTCGGCGGACAGTCGATACGCAGCCAGCGCAACGTCATAGCCAGAGATCTGACGCCTGAGACTAAGGTGACGCAGGAGATGGTAATCGACCTCATGGATGCCAACCGCTACATGAAATATCCTGACCAGGAAATACTCGACGTGGCAACGCAGGAATATAAGGTGGACTCGCAGTTGCAAATCGACCCCGTGGGCATACAGTGCTCGCGGCTTGAGGGCAATTTCCTCAACATACTTGGCCGGAAGGCGTTCTCTACAAACCTCAACAAATGCTTTGAGACAGCCGGCATCAACGTGGCAGACATGTATCTCGCCCCGCTCGCGCTTGCCGATGCCGTGCTCACGGAAACGGAGAAACGCTCTGGATGCGTTCTTGTCGACCTCGGGGCTGGGACAACCACCGTCTCCGTGTACACGAAGAACATCCTGCGCCACCTAGCCGTGATTCCGCTTGGCGGGAACAACATCACGAAAGACATCGCGTCGCTCCAGATGGAGGAGAGCGAGGCGGAGAGACTGAAGCTGGAATACGCCTCGGCCTACACCGACAGCAAGGACATCGACCCCTCGTTCAAGCTGAAAATAGACGACGAACGCAGCGTGAGCCAAGACAAGTTCGTCGAGATTGTGGAGGGACGGCTTGTGGAAATCATAGGGAATGTGTGGTGCCAGATACCGTCCGAGTATTATGACAAGCTGCTCGGGGGAATTGTCCTGACCGGAGGCGGCGCGAATATGAAAAACATCGAGAAAGCGTTCATGAACTACACGCACATCGACAAGGTGAGGGTGGCGAAGACGGTGGGCTTCACCGTCAACTCGTCAAATGCCGACGTGAACGCACGCAACGCCATGATGAACACCGTGATTGGTCTCCTTGCCAAGGGCGGCATCAATTGTGCGGGCAACGACTTGAACGCCCCCGCCGCCCCCTTTGTCACTCAAACGCCGCCCGCTCAAGACGACGGGTCGCGCACCAAGGCGCGTCAGCCTCACGAGATACCCACGGGGGTGGTGCTCACAGAGGCCGAGAGGGAGGCGGCTCGGCTGAAGAAGGAAGCCGAGGAGAAAGCCGCGCGCGAGAAGGCAGAGGAAGAGCGCAGGCGGATTGAGGAAGAGAAGCGCAAGAACAGTCGTTTAAACAAGATCATGCGGAAGCTCAAGGACTTCGGGAAACAGATGATAGACCCAGAGGAGGAACGCTAAGAATTATCCCGTAAATGCTTCGGCGCGAAGGCACTGGCCACGCTCCGCAGGCAACAATCAAGCAAACACAACTTAGACAAGGCACACAATGGCAGACAACAGCAATTACCCAAACGACATAGTGGACTTCGGCCAGCCCACACAGAAGAAAAGCATCATCAAGGTGATAGGCGTGGGAGGCGGCGGCGGGAACGCCGTCAACTATATGTATCGCACCGGCATACACGACGTGTCGTTTCTCCTGTGCAACACCGACGCACAGGCACTCAACGATTCGCCCGTGCCTGTGAAGCTGCAACTCGGGCAAGAGGGGCTTGGCGCAGGCAACAGGCCAGACAGGGCGCGTGCGGCTGCCGAGGAGAGCTTGGAGCAGATAAAAGATAAGCTCAACGACGGCACGCGCATGGCGTTCATCACGGCGGGCATGGGCGGTGGCACGGGCACTGGCGCAGGACCCGTGATAGCCTGCGTTAGCAAGGACATGGGCATCCTCACGGTGGGCATCGTCACCATCCCGTTCCGCTTCGAGGGCACACGCAAGATCGACCAGGCTCTCGATGGGGTTGAGGAGATGGCAAAGCACGTGGATGCGCTGCTCGTAATCAACAACGAGCGACTGCGCAAAATTTACCCCGAGATGGGCGTATTCGATGCTTTCGACAAGGCCGACGACACTCTTTGCGTCGCCGCCAAGAGCATAGCGGAGATAATCACGGTGCATGGACGCATCAACCTCGACTTCAACGACGTGAAGACAGTGCTCAAGGACGGCGGCGTGGCCATCATGAGCACGGGATATGGCGAGGGCGAGGATCGCGTGAAAAAGGCCATTGACGACGCTCTCAACTCGCCGCTGCTCAACGACAACGACGTGTTCAACTCCAAGAAGGTGCTGCTTAGCATATCGTGCAGTGCCTCAAAGGACAGCAAGGACGGCCTGATGATGGAGGAAATGAACTACGTCGATGAGTTCATGTCGAAATTCAAGTACGACTACGAGAACAAGTGGGGACTCGCCATCGACCCCGAACTGGGCAAGCGCGTCAAGGTGACAATCCTCGCCAC
>CAZURD010000046.1:17166-18275 GCA_964623445.1 uncultured Prevotella sp.
AAAAGGAAGAGCGGCGCAAACGCTACTACCACGACAACGATGAAAGGACGGGGAAGTACAAGCGTCGCTCGCACATCTACCTCTTCAGTCCCGAAGACCTCGACAACGAAGACATAATCTCTGCTGTGGAGCAGTCGCCGACATACAAACGCACGCGCGAGATTCTCGCCAGCATACATTCGCAGAGCCTCGGGCGGAATGCCGATGACAAGGAGCTACAGGACGACGGCGACCCGTCGGTGGTGCAAGGAAAGATTACCTTTGCCTAAGCGCAAATCCCCTCGGATGGCTGTCGAGGTCGCCCGAGGGGAATTTCTGTACGCCCCGCACGTCGGTGGGCATAGGTTGCATGTGGAGACAAATCACAAACGAAGATACGAAGAAGACATGACACTGTTCAGCAAAGTAAGTGAAGACATCATCGAGGCCATGAAGGCCAAGGACAAGGTGCGCCTCCTCGCGCTCCGAAACATAAAGAAAGTGTTCATCGAGGCTAAGACCGCGCCCGGGGCTGGCGACACGCTCTCCGACGACAAGGCTCTCGCCCTGCTCCAGAAGCTGGCCAAGCAGGGGCGCGACTCTGCCGCACTCTACACGGAGCAAGGCCGCGCCGACCTCGCCGCCGACGAGATAGCGCAGGTGGAGGTGATCGAATCCTACCTGCCGCAGCCTCTCTCGGCAGAGGAACTGGAGGCCGCTGTGCGCGAGGTTGTGGCGCAGGTGGGTGCGGAGTCGATGAAAGACATGGGGCGCGTGATGGGCGTGGCCACAAAGCAACTCGCCGGACGCGCTGACGGAAAGGCTATATCTGATGCCGTCCGCCGCCTGCTGGCGTAGGGACGGGGGCTTGATGCCGCCGTGGCATTGCTTGCGTGGCATCCATTTGGAGATAAGTTTGGATGGCATTGGGCACGACTGAGTGCGCCCAATGCCATCCTTTTTTGTTGGTGATGCCTTTTCAAGGCAGGCAGACAAACGCCATTGGTGGATTCTGCATTTTACGCCGTCTCGCCCGCAAAGGTTTGATGCTGCCGGAACGCCTCGTTGCTTCCGCTTTCGGCTGCACGGGAAACTATTTTTCCCAAACGTTCAAGATTTCCCCGACATAC
>CAZURD010000047.1:0-12945 GCA_964623445.1 uncultured Prevotella sp.
AGGCGAGACGGGAGACAAGATGCCGGCAGGAACGCGGAAGCAGACGAAGAGTTTAAAGAAAGGACTTTCCCGGCATAATAACGGTCTAATGACCGATTTGGGATTATTTTGTTCTCATTTTCCCTCTTCCTCATCAAAAGCCTCGTCGGCCATACGGGTGTATAGGTCGTGTCTCTCCTCTACCGACATTTTGCCAAAACAACAGAAGGGTTTCTGTATTTTCATGTCCGCAAGGCGACCAAAGAATTTCATGCGCGTATTAGCGTCCTTGCTCATTGAGGCGCGTGTGCCCTGAGGGCTGTAGTCAAAGTTACGCGCATTGCGGATGGACAGATTCATGGCCACCTCCACCGAATCCTGGTTGGCTCCCATGTAAGTGAAAGTCCAGCCCTCGCCGCGCAGACGCTCCACAAGTTCCTTGATGCTCTTGCCGTCATACTCATGGGAGGCGTTCTCAAAGCCATCGGTGATGATGGTCACTACCACTACGAAGTCCTCCATAGCCTTGACGTGGCGGCGCATGGCAGTGAGCGTCGTTCCCATCGCGTCATACAACGGGGTCAGGCAGCAGGGCTGGTAGTCCTCCATCGTCAGAGGGCGAGCCTCTGCCACGGGCGTTTTGTCAAACACACACCTCGTCTCGCAGCTGCAAAACGTCACCAACGTCACGAAGTGGTCTTGCGTGTCGGCAAACTTTTCCTGCGCTTTCTTGATGCTGGCCAAAGTCTCGTTGAAGCCCTCAACGGCTGCCTTGCGGATGCACTCCATCGAGCCACTGCGGTCGAGGATAATCACATTGAACACCTGCGTCCTTTTCATCTCGTTCTTATCACTTGATTTTTCCATTGTAAATATTTGATTAATTGTTCAACAATCAGTAGGTTTCTTTTCTCCGTGCTCTTTTGGTATCTATGACAAAAGAGCGGTTTTTGTAACCATTCCCCACCAAAAAAATTTACAAGTCCAACAAGAATGCGTATCATTTTGTGCTAATTTAACATCCAAAGACATGGTTTTCCGTTCCCCATTGCGCCCGCCTTTCACTACCTTTGCACGCAGCAAAGACAAACGCAATGCACACAATGACAGGAAGAAAGAAAATGACCACGGAACAGCTCCGCACTTTTTACGCTGAAAAAGCCGCCGCACAAGAAGCTGCCACAAGGCGGCTGAAGCGGAACAACCGACTGTTCGTGGCCGCAGAACTGGCCACGTTCGTTGCAGCCATAGCCTTCGTCGCGGCCTACGCCACGTGGGGCGGCTGGGCGTGGGTGGCCGCAGCGGCCGCTATGCTTACTGCCTACGTGGTCACAAGACGCGCCGACGCGAAGAATGCCGAGCGCGCAGAACGTGCCCAAAGCCTGCACACGGTGTATTGCAACGAACTCAAATATCTCGACGGCGACTTCTCGCCGTTTGACGACGGACGGCGATATATCGACCCAAAACACCCGTTCACGTTCGACATGGACATCTTCGGCCCGCTCTCGCTCTACCACCGCATCTGCCGTTGCGCCACAGGCGGGGGCGCAGACTGCCTTGCCCGGTGGCTCGGCACGCTGCCCGGCGGCGACCGCTGCGAAGCCGTTGCGGCCATCGAACGCCGTCGCACGGCCATAGAGCGTCTGGCGGACATGGAGCAGTGGCGCACCGACTTCATTGCCGCAGGCCGCCGAGGACAGGTGGACACGCAGGCCGTGAAGGCCGCACTCGCCAAGGCAAAGACGATAGACATACCGTCGTGGGCGGCCAGCAAAGTGGCATTGGCGGTGGCTGCGGCGGCATTGGCTGCTTTCGCGACCACCATCGTGATGGCCATTGCCACGCCGTTGCCCGGCAGCGTGCCCGCGCTGTGTGGCACTCTGCTGTTCTTCGCCGTGTTCGCGGGGTGTTCCAAACCGCTCCACGCAATAAGCAAAGTGGTGAACAGCCTCCACTCACAGCTGAAGATTTTTGCCGAACTCACCGACCTCATGGCCTCGGCCGACCTGCGGGAGATAAGCCCCGCCCTACCCCACGATGCCTCTGCGGGCGAGGCGCAGCAGTCGTTCGCAGAGCTGCGGCGCATCCTCGACGGCCTCGACAGGCGCGGCAACGTGCTCGGGCTAATCATCTTCGACACATTTCTGCTCAACGACTTCTTCCTCGTGAGACGCTTCCTGAGCTGGCAACGCCGGTACATGGAGCGCATAGCACCGTGGATTGACAACGTGAGCGCGATGGATGCCTTGGTGTCGATGGCCACAATGCGCCACAACGAACCGTCGGCCACCGACGCGGAGATTGCCGACGGCGAGGCAATCGAACTTGAAGCGCACGGTCTGCGCCACCCGTTCCTCGGGGCAAAAGCCGTGGGCAACGACTTCACCATAGCCGACCGCAACTACTACATCATTACGGGAGCGAACATGGCGGGCAAGAGTACGTTTCTGAGAGCTGTCGGGGTGAACTACATCATGGCCATGAACGGGATGCCGGTGTTCGCCGACAGGCTGCGAACCACGGTGTTCGCCCTCTTCAGCAGTATGCGCACGAGCGACGACCTCGGCCACGGCATAAGCTACTTCAACGCCGAACTCATACGACTGGAACAGCTTATCGAGAGCTGCAAGCGACAGGGGCGCACACTCATAATACTCGATGAAATCCTGAAAGGCACAAACTCTCTCGACAAGCTGAACGGTTCAAGGATGTTCCTCGAAGCAATATCCGACATGGACGTGAGCGGACTGATTGCCACGCACGACCTCGAACTGTCGCGCATGGCCGACGAACGGCAGGACAGATTCCACAACTGGTGCTTTGAAATAAAGCTCGCCGACGACATCACCTACACTTATAAGATTACGCCGGGGGTGGCACGCAACCAAAACGCCACCTACCTGCTGCGCAGGATAATCGACAAGAAAGACGCAAAATAGCCGCGCCACACATCTCATAACACACCTTGCGCGGCCTCATCTTGCACAAAACGATAGCGGCCACAATCGAGTTGGAAATGTGCCGCTTTACTCTTCCAACTCGACCATAGCTCTCGTTGCATCGCAACGGATGCCTTATTGCACTGCAATTAATACCTTATTGGACTGCAATTAATGCCTTATTGGAGGCCAATAAGGCAGCTTTTGTAAACCATTGCATATCTGCACATTACGCAGAGGCTGTCAAATTAGCTTCGCCATGCTTTGCGCAGGGCAATATTGTGCATCTTGGCTGGGCGAGATTTCTCCTGTCACCATTCCTTGCTTAGATGCCGGTTGCCTCTGAACATCCGTCACTCTTTTGCACAAAATGAAGCCACGCAAGGTCATAATCAAGGAAAATGTCCCACTTTGTCAAATAATCCCACTACCTTTGCATCTGCTAATAGACATTGCGGCACGCCTAAAACAGACACACAACGGCCTTGCACGCACCGCAACAGCGCAAAGGACGAAATGCGGCACAGCCCTTGGGGCGCAACGCCAACGCCGTGGCAACATAGCCAATGGGAAAGATACACCGACACCGCCGCGCCATACCACCGACAGCATCATGGAGAAAAATCCAGAACTTAGAATGGCTTGGGAAATCATCGAGAAGACCGGAGCCAACCTTTTCCTCACCGGCAAGGCAGGAACGGGCAAGACAACGTTCCTGCGAGAGCTGCGCAAGAAGTCGCCAAAGCGCATGGTGGTGCTCGCCCCCACAGGCATAGCGGCCATCAACGCGGGCGGTTCAACCATACACTCTTTCTTCCAGCTGTCGCTCTCGCCATACGTGCCGGGGGCGAGCTTCGCCACAAGGGAGAATCGGCGGTTCAAGTTCAGCCGCATGAAACGCAACATAATACGCACGCTCGACTTGCTCGTAATCGACGAAGTGAGCATGGTGCGCGCCGACTTGCTCGATGCGGTGGACTCCGTGATGCGTCAGTATCGGGAGCCGGGCAAGCCTTTCGGCGGCGTGCAACTGCTGCTCATCGGCGATCTCCAGCAACTTGCGCCCGTGGTGAAAGACGATGAGTGGGAATTGCTGCGAAGCTACTACGCCTCGCCTTTCTTCTTTTCAAGCCACGCCCTCAACCTCACGCACTACCAAACGGTGGAGCTTGTGAAGGTGTATCGACAGCAAGACGGACGGTTTGTGGAACTGCTCAACAAGATTCGCGACGGCAAGGCCGATGCCACCACACTCGCAGAACTGAACCGACGCTACCAGCCCGACTTCGTGCCGCCCGCCGGCGAGGACTACATACGCCTCACCACGCACAACCATCAGGCGCAGGCCATCAACGAACGCGAACTGGAACGCCTGTCGGGACAGGCCGTGGCCTACGACGCAAAGGTGGATGGCACGTTCCCGGAACACGCTTACCCCGCAGAATCGAGGCTGACGCTGAAAGTCGGCGCACAGGTGATGTTCCTGAAAAACGCGCCCGACAGGAGCTACTACAACGGCATGATAGGCCGCGTGGCCTACGTGGACAGGCAGACGGTGAGAGTGGAATGCAAAGAGCCGAACCGCACGATTGAGCTGGAGCCGGCCGAATGGACAAACTCGCACTATACGCTCGACGAAAGCTCAAAGGAGATAACAGAGACCGTGGAAGGCACGTTCAAGCAATATCCGCTGCGCCTCGCATGGGCCATCACCATACACAAGAGCCAAGGTCTCACTTTCGAGAAAGCCATAATCGACGCTTCCCACTCCTTTGCCCACGGCCAGGCATACGTGGCACTTAGCCGATGCAAGTCGCTCGAGGGCATGGTGCTCAACACGCCGCTGCGCCCTGACGCAATAATCAGCGACAACGCCGTGGGCGACTTCATAACAAAGGCGGAAGCGTCGCAGCCCACCCGCGAAACGCTCCTTGCGCTCCAACGCGACTACGTGGCGCAGACGCTCGACGAACTGTTTGGACTGAACGCCACAAAGCAGGCTATGGAGATGGTGAAACGCACCCTCTCCGAACACTTCTTCAACAAATGCCACACCCTGCTCACGGAATACACGGAGGCACAGAGGCAACTGGAACAACTCGCAGACGTAGGCAACAAGTTCGGTCTGCAATACAGGCGAATGCTCGCCGAGGGCGCAACGGCAGACACGCCGGCACTCCAAGAGCGCATACACAAGGGCGCGGCATACTTTGCCGCGCAACTCGAACCGCTGCGAAAGCTCGCCGCCAAGACACGTGTGGCGGCAGGCAACAAGCTCGCCAAGGCTCAACTCGACGAACGCAGGGAGGCTCTTGCCGCCGAACTGGCACTGCGCACGGGACTGCTCCGACACGAGGCCGACAAGGATGTGACGTTCTCCACAAGCGAATACCTGCACCACAAGGCGCGACTGCTGCTCGGCGAGAGCAAGCCTGCGGCCGGACAGACGGCCGGGACAAGTCGCAAGGCGAAGAACGCGACAGCCGCACCGGCCGCGCCGAAGATGAAATCGGCGGAGGTGAGCCACGAGATGCTCACGCGGGGCATGACCGTGACACAGATAGCCAAGGAGCGCGGGCTTGCCGAGAGCACCGTGTTCGGCCACCTGATGCCCTACGTGGTGGACGGAAACCTGCCCCTCGACCAGCTCGTGACGCAAGAACACATCGACAGCATAAGCAACCTCGCCCTACTCCACCCTGAACTCACCACCACAAAGCAGATGAAAGAAGCGTTGGGCGATGACTATCTGTACGACGAAATAAGGCTCGTAAAAGACGTTCTCGGCCTGCGCACGGAGCAGGAAGACGACGACGGACAGCCAATGTGAAACGGAAACAACGACGAAAGCAATGGCAAGACTAACAATGCGGACGATAGCCGCCGTGGCGGCCTGCCTGATGGCCGTGGCAACGCTGGCGCAAAACGGGCAGCTTGCGGCCATGAAAGGCGTGGTGGACGGTGGCTACAACTTCTGGCTCTATGCCCCGAGGGAATACGTCTACGAGGGACAGCGAGTGCCGGTGATTATCTTCCTGCACGGCGCGAGCCTCTGCGGAAAGAACATACAGCGCGTGCGGCGATACGGACTGATAGATGCCATAGAGAAAGGACGCTACTACCCATGTATGGTCATTGCCCCACAGAACCCCGGCGGGGCATGGTCGCCGGCACGCATAGCCAAGGTGCTCGACTGGGTGGAAGCCAACTACGACGTGGACACCACGCGCGTCTACGTGATAGGGATGAGCCTCGGAGGCTACGGCACTCTCGACTTTGCCGGCACTTACCCCGAACGGGTGGCGGCGGCAATGGCACTCTGCGGCGGATGCACCCTCCGCGACAAGAGCGGACTGGCACGACTGCCGCTGTGGATAATGCACGGCACGGCCGACAAGGCTGTGCCGATAAAGCAATCGAAGGCGGTGGTGGAGGCCATCGAGGCACAGCCGGAACACTACCTGCTGCGCTACGACTGGCTGAAAAAGGCATCGCACGGCGACCTCGCACGGATTCTCTACCTCAAACAGACCTACGACTGGCTTTTCTTCCACACCACGGTGGACAACCCGCGCGAGGTTGACAGGGATGTGGAGATAACGCTCGACGACCTGAAAAATGCCTATTCGGAACTCGACCCGAAAGAAACGAAATTCGACATAGTGAAGAAAATAAAGCCGAGGAAAGCCGCACAGGCAGACACTCTGAACGTGCAACGATAACGATGGCCGCCTGATTGGCCGTGGCTTGACAAGGATTCATCAAGGAGCAATCAAAGCTCCACCACCGTGATGCCCGCCCCTCCGAACTGCACGTGTTCATCGCGGAACGACTTGACATTGGGCACGGTGGCAAGATATTGCCTTATCAGCTGGCGCAAGATGCCGTTTCCCGTACCGTGGAGGATGCGAACGCGCTCCATGCCGACGAGAATGGCATCGTCTATGAAATAGGTCACAGCGGTCAGTGCTTCGTCGCCCCTCATGCCGCGCACGTCAATGTCATGCTTGAAATTTTGCCTGTGGCTGTCGATTGTCTCGCGCGTCAAGCGGGAATAAGAGGCCGCAACAGACGGCGACGCTGCCTCATTCGGCTTCTGCGCACGCTCCAAGCGGTCGGCACGCATCTTTGTCCGCATATCTCCGAATATCACCGTGGCCATCTTTCCGTCGATGTGTTCGATGCGGCCGATGCTCGTCAGTCCCTTTATCCGCACCGTGTCGCCCTCACGCAGAGGCTCGGCGGCCACCCGTGGCTCGCGAATAGGCTGCCCCGCCGACTGTGCATCACCCTCACGCCGGGCTTCCTCGGCACGCTCACGGCGACGCTTTTCGCGACGCTCCTTGCGCTCGGTGATTTGCCGCATCTTCTTTGCCACAAGCTCATCGGTGGCCTTTGTGTCGATGGTGGCCACCTCGTCCTTGAACGCCGCAAGTTCCTCGCGAATGCGCTTGGTCTCCTCGCGCTCTGCCTGCTGCTCGCGAATCTCGCGTATTGTATTCTCAATGCGGCGGTTGCTCTCGCGCAACAGTTCCTCCGCCTGCTCCTTGGCGCGCCGCAGAATGTCCTTTCTGCTCTGTTCAAGTTCTGCCAATTCGGCCTCGTAACGTGCTATCTTCTGTTCGAGCGATTTCTCCCGCTGGTGGATTGTCTGCCTCTTGTTCTCCCAATATCGCTTGTCGCGCACTATGTCCTGCAAATACTTGTCGCTCTGTATGTAGTCGGAGCCGACAATTTCGGACGCATCCCGTATCACCACCTCGGGCAAGCCGGTCTGCCGCGCTATCTCGATGGCGAACGAACTGCCCGGCTGCCCGATGGCAAGCCGGTAGAGCGGGCGCATTTCCCGGCGGTCGTAGAGCATCGCCCCGTTGGCCACGCCGTCGTGGCTGTCGGCAAAACGCTTCAAGTTCTGGTAGTGAGTGGTGATTATGCCGTATGCCCCACGGTTGCAGAACTGTTTCAGCACGGCCTCGGCGATGGCTCCGCCGATGGTCGGCTCAGTGCCGCCGCCAAACTCGTCGATGAGCAAGAGGGTTGAATCGTTGGCCTGGCGCATCATGTTCTTCATGTTCGTGAGGTGGCTCGAATACGTGCTCAGGTCGTTTTCTATGCTCTGTTCGTCGCCAATGTCTATCATAATGCCCGTGAATATGCCCGCCTTGGAACGTTCGGACACAGGTATTGGCAGGCCGCATTGCAGCATATACTGAAGCAGGCCTGCCGTTTTGAGGCACACAGACTTGCCGCCTGCGTTGGGGCCGGAGATTATCAGCAGCCTCTTTTCTGCCGTGAGCGTGATGTCGAGCGGCACGACAGCCTTAGACTGCTTGGCGAGTGAGATGGCGAGCAGCGGATGGACGGCCATCGTCCAGTCGATGAGCGGACGTTGCTCCACGCACGGGACGACTGCACCCATGTACTCGGCGAGCACGGCTTTCGCCCGTATGAGGTCGATTTTCGCAAGGAAGTCATAAGAATCGAGCATACCGGCAGTGTGAGGCCGCAGGTCGTTTGCCACGGAAACGAGAATCCGCACAATCTCCCTTCGCTCCTCAGCCTCCAGCTCCCGAACGCGGTTGTTGGCTTCAACGACCTCTGCCGGTTCGATGTAGACGGTCTTGCCGGAGGCCGACTCATCGTGTACGATGCCACGGATGCGGCGTTTCAGTCCCGGAGCCACAGGTATGACGAGACGTCCGTCGCGTATGGTTGGAGAGGCATCGCGGTCTACGAGGCCGTCGGCCTGTGCCGAACGCAAGATGCCTTGCAGCGTGCGCGAGATGCTTCCCTCGGTGTGCGCCAGCTCGCGGCGTATGCGCATCAGCTCAGGCGAGGCATCGTCGCGCAGGTGTCCGAACTTGTCGAGCACCTCGTCGATGCGCCGAATGAGCTGCGGGTATGTGGCAACGCCATCCGACAGGCGATAGAGTGCAGGGTAAGGACGGACGATCGTGCCGTCGTCGGCCTCCTCCGCGCCACTCCCAAGGAAGCGCACAATGCCCGCAATGGTGTCGAGCGAGCGGCGCAGGTCGAACAGTTCTTGTTCTTCGAGATGCGTGCCCTCAAGACGCAGGCGGGCGACCGACTGCCTCACATCTATAAAATGGGCGAGCGGAAATGCCTCGCCACTGTCCAATATGCGCCGCAACTCGGCCACCTGCAACAGCCATTCGGCCACAGTATGCACATCGGCAGACATCGAAATCAGGTCAACCATGTCGCGCCCAAGCCCGCAAAGGCAGCGTTCGCGCAACATGGTGCGCACCTCGTCGAAACCTATCTTGCTCTCAAAATTCTTCGGGTAAATCATGGTGCAAAGGTAGTGGTTGTGCAAGAAAGCACAAAACAAAAGGCTACGGAATTTGCCCTTGCCTCCGCCTATGGGCAACCAAGAAACAGCCTCCGCACCCACTCCCACTGCAAGGGGCAAGCCGCCATCCGACAATAATGCGCCCTCGCGCCAATGGCAGACAGGGGTTAATGCCTGTCAGGCACAATAATTCAGCTTACGGGGCGTTTATTGGTATGTAATGTCAACGGAATACCACAAACAACGATGATTGAATACCTCAAAGGTGAGCTGACCGAGCTTACCCCTGCTATGGCCGTGGTGGAAGCCGCAGGCGTGGGCTATGCCCTCGGCATCACGCTGAACACATTCAGCTCCATACAAGGCAAGGAGCGAGTGAAGCTCTACGTCTATGAGTCGATACGCGAAGATGCCTACTCGCTCTACGGATTTGCCGACCGCCACGAACGCGAGCTTTTCGCATTGCTGCTCAGCGTCTCGGGAGTGGGAGCCAACACGGCACGCATGGTGCTGTCGTCGCTGTCGCCATCGGAGCTGTGCGACTGCGTGACGACAGGCAACGAGCGGCTGCTCAAAGGCGTAAAAGGCATCGGACTGAAGACGGCACAGCGCATCATCGTTGACCTGCGCGACAAGATTCCCGCCCTCGGCATGGGCGACACAGCCCTGTCTTCAGGCATGAAAGACACAGCAACGGCCGACAACACCGTGCGCGACGAGGCCGTGGGGGCACTCACCATGCTCGGCTTCGCAGCCGCACCGTCGCAAAAGGCCGTGGCCGACATCTTACGCGAGCACCCGTCTGCGCCCGTGGAAGAAGTTGTGAAGATGGCGTTGAAGCAGATAAAGTAAGCCCAACGGACGACAAACGTTCAAAAAAAGGAAACCACACGCACTGCCGATGAAGATTGCCTCTCTGTGCATCGCTGCCTTGCTCGCGCTACAAGCACTGCCCGCCCTGTCACAAAACGACGGCGCGGCGCAGGCCAACAGGCCGACACCAAAGGCACAGCCCGCCACTGTGGCGAGAGACGTGCAAGTGCCCGACACGGCAGTGGACACCCGGTGGCGCATCAAAAAGACTGCGCCCATAACCACGGAAGACCTCGACTCTTCGGCGGTGGACCTGAAGATGCCGTCCAACATAAAGCAGGTGGTGGAGTATGATGACTCGCTCAACGTCTACAAGATAGGCTCGAAGATAGGCGACTCATATATAAACGCACCCATACTGATGACGCCCGAGGAATACCACGAGTGGAGCGAGCGACGGCAAATGCGCCAATTCTTCAGGGAAAAAGACGCAGAGAACGTAGCCAGCGACGGCAAGGACAAGTTCTCTTTCACCGACATGCAATTTGACCTCGGCCCTGCCGAGAAGATATTCGGCCCCGGAGGCGTGCGCATCAAGACGCAAGGAACGGCGGAACTGAAACTTGGCATGACGCTCAAAAACATCGACAACCCCTCGCTGCCAATACGCAACAGAAAGACAAAAGCCTTCGACTTCGACGAGAAAATAAACCTGAGCGTCAGCGGAAAGGTGGGCGACAAGGTGAACCTGAACCTTAACTACAACACCGATGCCACTTTCGACTTCGACACCAAGAACATAAAACTGCGCTACGAGGGCAAGGAAGACGAGATAATAAAGCTCGTTGAGGCGGGCAATGTGTCGTTCCCCTCCAACTCGTCGCTCATACAAGGCGCACAGTCGCTGTTCGGCGTGCGCACCGATTTCCAGTTCGGCAAGCTCTCGCTGCAAACCGTCATATCGCAAAAGAACTCCACGTCGAAGAGCGTTTCCTCCAAGGGCGGGACGCAAACGACATCGTTCGAGATAGACGTGGCCGACTATGAGGAAAACCGCCACTTCTTCCTTTCCCACTTCTTCCGCGAGCGATACGACGACAACATGTCGCACCTGCCCAACGTGCTAAGCGGCATCAGCATCACACGGGTGGAGATTTGGGTGACGAACAAGACCGGGACGACATCGAACACGCGCAACATCATAGCACTGACCGACCTCGGCGAGGGCAGCAACGTGTCGAACTCGCTGTGGGGCGGTTCGGGAAGCGTGCCGCCAAGCAACAGTGCCAACGGCGAGTATGCCGCCATGACGAGCCAGTTCGTGGCCGCGCGAGACATCGACCAGACAAGTTCCGTGCTCGATGCCGTGCTGACCGGAGGCGTGGACTACGAGAAAGTGCAGAGCGCGCGATTGCTCACTTCGTCGGAATACACCGTCAACACATCCATCGGGTATGTATCGCTGCGCACCTCGTTGCAGACCGACCAAGTGCTCGCCGTGGCCTATGAGTACACGTACAACGGCGTGACCTATCAGGTGGGAGAGTTCGCATCGGACATCACGGATACCAGTCAGGCTCTCTTCGTCAAGTCCCTCAAGAACACGAGCAACTCTCCGGAGATGGGCAACTGGCGGCTGATGATGAAAAACGTCTACTATCTCGCGTCCAGCGTGGAGAAGTCCAACTTCCGGCTTGATGTGAAATACCAGAGCGACACGACCGGTGTCTACATCACATACATACCGGAGGAGCAGGTGAAAAGCAGCACGCTGATAAAAGTCCTCGGTGCCGACCGCCTCGACAACAACAACAAAGCGCACAGCAACGGCTATTTCGACTACGTGGAAGGATACACCGTGAGCAACGGGCGCGTGTTCTTCCCCAAGGCTGAACCGTTCGGCTCATACCTATATAATTATCTCATCACTGCGGGAGTTTCGGCAGACAAGGCCGAGAAATATGCCTTCACGGAACTCTACGACCAGACGAAGACATCGGCAAAGCAGGTAAGCGAGAAGGACAAGTATATACTCACCGGAAAGTACAAAGGCACCTCGGCAAACGTAATCTCGCTCGGCTCATACAACGTCCCGCAAGGCTCGGTGGTGGTAACGGCGGGCGGCGTGGTGCTCACCGAAGGCACAGACTACAGCGTTGACTATGCCGCCGGTGAAGTGACCATACTCAACCAAAGCATCATCGATGCCGGAACGACTGTCAACGTCAGCCTCGAAAGCAACACCGACTACGGTATGACGAGGAAAACGATGATGGGATTCAACTGGCAGTACGACTTCACGAAGGAGTTTTCGCTTAGCGGAACATTCCAATACCTGCACGAACAGGCTCTCACGTCGAAAGTGACGATGGGCTCGGAACCGCTCAACAACATTCTATGGGGCATTAACGTGAACTGGAAAAAGGAAAGCCAGTGGCTCACCAACATGCTCGACAAACTGCCGTTCCTGCATCTCACGCAACCATCGCAAATCTCGTTCACGGGCGAATTTGCCCAACTCATAGCCATGCAGGCCAGCGGCACGCAGGACAACGCATCCTACATAGACGACTTCGAGAACTCCCAGAACGGCATCGACGTATCGGATCCGACGGAATGGGTGCTGTCGAGTACACCATCGTACTTCTCTGAATACTCAGACAAGGACGGACTGACCAGCGGTTACAATCGCGCGCTGCTCGCCTGGTACAACATTGACCCGATTTTCACCTACCGCAGCAGCTCACTGACCCCCGCCCATATACGCAGCGACCTTGAACAGCTGTCAAACCACTACGTGCGCGAGGTCTACGTGAGCGAGCTTTACCCCAACCGCGACCAAAGCTCGTACAGCGGCTCGACATCAACGCTCTCCATACTAAACCTCGCTTTCTACCC
>CAZURD010000047.1:13045-18195 GCA_964623445.1 uncultured Prevotella sp.
GAAGTGAGCGAGGACATACTGAAAGACGGAAAGAAATTCTACGAGAGCGGTATGCCAGTGGACGGCACGAGCAGCTACACCACCACGCAGTGGGGAAAGATTCCGCAACAGGCCACGCAGACATACGCTTTCGCCACGTCGTCCGGCTCGCGGGAAAAGCAAGACGTTGGACTTAACGGCCTCACGGACGAAGAGGAGTTAACGTTCGACAGCTATATGACGTTCAACAACTTCGTGAGCACCATCACCAACGACAGCATACGCCAGGCATGGACCAACGACCCGGCCAACGACAACTACCACTACTACCGTGGCACCGACTACGACAATGAGCAACGCTCCATCCTCGACCGCTACAAGCGCATCAACATGCCTCAAGGCAACTCGCCAGACAGCGACAACAACGACGAGAGCTACGACACGTCATACAAGACAACGCCCGACGTTGAGGACATAAACCAAGACTATACGCTCAACGAATATGAGCGATACTACCAGTACAAGGTGAGCATCAGACCCGAAGACCTCACCGAAAGCAACATCGGCAACAACTTCCTCACCGACATCAGAGAGACATCGGTGCGCCTGCGCAACGGAAACACCGAGACGGTGAACTGGTACAAATTCCGCATACCGCTCGACACGGACGACAAGGAGCGCATCGGTTCAATCAGCGACTTCACCTCCATACGCTTCATGCGCATGTTCGTCACCAACTTCCAACGCCCCATCGTACTGCGTTTCGGAAGCCTCGACCTCGTGCGCGGTGAATGGCGCGTCTACGATCAGACCATCGACCAGTCCTCCAACGGCACGGGCACGCTCGAAGTGAGCGCGGTCGACATCGAGGAATACAACGACAAGGAGCCTGTAAACTACGTCATGCCACCCGGAATCAGCCGCGTGACCGACCCATCGCAACCGCAACTCGTGGAGAGCAACGAGCAGGCGTTGTGCCTGAAGGTGAACGACCTGTCGCAAAACGAGTCGAAAGCGGTCTACAAGAGCACCAAGCTCGACCTGCGCTCCTACAAGCACTTGCAGATGTTTGTACATGCAAACTCGCTGCAACAGAACGTTTCCGACCTGCAAGACAACCAGCTCGCCGTCTTCATACGCCTCGGAAGCGACTACAACAACAACTATTACGAATACCAAATACCGCTGAAACTCACCCCACACGGGCAATACGACAAATACAGCGAGGCCGACTGCTGGGCTGTATGGCCAGAGGATAACATGCTCGACATAGACCTCAGCATACTGACCGACCTCAAAAAAGCACGCAACAAAGCCCGCGCGGCAGGCGGTGCATCTTACACCACGCTCTATTCTGAATACGATGAGGACAAACCCAACAACCGCGTCAGCATAAAGGGCAACCCCTCGCTCGGCGAAGTGAAGACGATGATGATTGGCGTGCGCAACCTCTCGGCAAGCAACAAGGACGGCGAGGTGTGGGTGAACGAGCTGCGTCTCATGGGATACAGCAACAACGGGGGCTGGGCGGCATCGGGCACACTCAACATGCAGCTGTCCGACTTCGGCACAGTGAACCTCACGGGAAAGATGATGACCGAGGGATTCGGCGGCCTTGAGGAGGGTGTCACGGAGCGTTCCACCGACGACTACCAGACATACAGCTTCACGGCCAATCTCGAACTGGGCAAGTTCTTCCCCGACAAGGCCAACGTGTCCATACCGTTCTACTATTCCGTGACGAAGGAAAAGACGCGGCCAAAATACAACCCGCTCGACACCGACATAGAACTCGACGACGCTCTCGCATCCGCCGCAACGCAACAGGAGCGCGACTCCATAGAGGCCATCGCCATAACGAGGACTACCAACACCAACCTTTCGCTCTCGAACGTGCGCGTGGGAATCAGCACGAAACGCCATCCCATGCCCTACGATCCTGCAAACTTCTCCTTCAGCTACAGCCACTCGCACAGCTATACATCGGGAGAGACCACTGTCTACGAGAATGAAGACGAGTGGAGCGGCTCGCTCAACTACAGCTATACGCCTGTCTACAAGTCGTTTGAGCCGTTCAAGAAACTAAAAGGCAAGAGCAAGTGGCTCGACTTCCCAAAGCAACTGAGCTTCAACTACCTGCCGCAGAACATAGCATTCAACTCGGAGATAACCCGCAACTACTACGAACTGCAAGAACGCGACCTCGAAAGCACAGACGGAACGCAACTGCCCGTGACTTTCAGCTCGGAGTTCCTCTGGAACCGTGACTTCTCCGTGCGCTGGGACTTGACGAAGAACCTCCACATGAACTTCCAGTCGGCAACCAGCGCCGAGATTGAAGAGCCATACGTACCAGTGAACAAAGACATCTATCCTGACGAGTACAAAGTGTGGAAAGACTCCGTGTGGCAGAGCATAAAAGACTTCGGAACGCCTCTCGACTACCAGCAGACGTTCACCGCCTCCTACCAACTGCCGCTCAACAAGCTGCCCATCTTCGACTGGCTGAGTGGCGACGCGAGCTATACCGGCACCTACACATGGGTGCGCGGCTCCGAACTGGAAGACGGAACGTCGCTCGGAAACACCATCACCAACAACCGCAACATCACCATCAACTCCACGCTCAACATGGAGACGCTCTACAATCACGTGCCTTTCCTGAAGAAGACCAACGAGCGTTTCAACAAAAAGACATCAACCACAAGCAAGAGACAGACCAAGAACAAGGCCACGACGGCCAAGAACGCGGGCAAGAAGGACGACCCGAAGCAACAAGGCAAGGGGACGGACAAGGAAGAAAAGGAACTGCCCAAGAACAAGAACACGTTCCAGACTGAAATCACACTAAACCCCGACAGCGCGACAACCGTGACGCATGGCAAGAAAACCAAGCGCATCATGGTGTCGGCACGAACAAAGGAGGGACGCACATACCCCCTAAAATACAAGACGGTGGATGCCAACACGATTCTCATCAAGAACCTCGACACCGTGCAAGTGAAAGTCAGCGTCACGCCAAAGGAGCCGCTCGAAAAGCAGTGGTGGTACAACGCCGCGCAATACACAACCCGCCTGCTGATGATGGTGCGCAATGTCAGCGTGTCATACACCAACCAATACGCCATGTCGTTGCCCGGCTTCATGCCCAACATAGGCGATATGCTCGGCCAGCGCACTGGCGGCGTAATGGCCCCCGGACTTGCGTTTGCCTTCGGAATGACAGGCGAGAGCTACATCAACAAGGCTCTCGAAAACGGATGGCTGCTGACAAACGACAGCGTTTCGTCGCCCGCCACCACCAGCGCATACGAGAACTTGCAGGTGAAACTTACGCTCGAACCCATACGCGACCTCAAGATTGACCTCAGCGCAAGCCGCACCGTAAACAAGTCGCGCAGCATACAATATATGTACGACGGGATGCCGACAACCCAAAGCGGCTCTTTCACGCAGACCACGATAAGCATAAAGTCGGCATTCGAGGGCATCGGCGATGCCAACAGCGGCTACCAATCGAAGGCATTCACGCGCTTCTGCGCATCAATCGACGGCTTCCGCGAGCGCGTGCAGGCACAATATGCCAACGCCCGCTACCCCTCTGGAACGACCGATGGCAACGGCGTTGACCTCTCCGGAACACAATACAACTCCGAACTCGGCGAAGTGAACAAATACAGTGCAGACGTGCTCATACCCGCATTCCTCGCCGCCTACACCTCCGGCTCCGGCTCTGCGCTCGACATCTTCCCCACGCTCAAGCGTATGCTGCCAAACTGGACAGTGAAATACAGCGGTCTCTCTAACCTGCCGTGGCTGCGCGACCACTTCAAGAGCATCAACATCAACCATTCATACAAGAGCGTGTTCGCCGTGGGCAGCTACTCAACATACAGCACTTTCCAAGAATACATGAACGGACTCGGCTTCATCACCGAGACCACCACGGGAAACCCGATACCCAACAGCATGTATAACGTCAGCACAGTGAGCATCAACGAAGCCTTCTCGCCCCTGCTCGGCATCGACATGACGTTCAACAACAGCCTCACGCTGAAAGTGCAATACAACCAAACGCGCGTGGTTTCGCTCAGCATGACAAGCGTGCAAATCAACGAAAGCTTGAGCAAGGACTGGGTAATCGGCACTACCTACAAGATAAGCAATTTCGACATCTTCGGCAGCAGCGCATCGCGCAAAATCAAGAAAGCACAGCGCGGAAAGAAGACCACTGACGACGAGAAGCAGACGAAAACGAGCACAACAACCAGTACATCGGGCGTCAACCACGACCTCAACCTGAGCCTCAACCTCTCCTACCGTCGCCAGGCCTCCATCACGCGCGACATCGCCACCGTCACCAGCTCGGCAAGCAGCGGCAGCACGGCTTTCAAGCTCTCGTTCTCCGCTGACTACACGCTCTCGCGCCTGCTCACACTCAGCGCATACTACGACCGGCAGACCAACACTCCGCTCCTCTCAAGCAGCAGCTACCCCACCACAACACAAGACTTCGGCCTCAGCCTGAAGTTCTCTCTCACGCGATGAGCCACGGGGCAGCAGCCCCAACCGACAAACACTGCTGTCAAGTTGGAATTGTGCAGCCCTACCCTTCCAACTTGACAGCAGTCTTATCGCATTGCAACGGATGCCTTATTGCACTGCAATTAATGCCTTATTGGAGGGCAACGAATGCCTTATTGCAGGCCAATAAGGCAGCTTTCGCAAATCGTTGTATAACTGCACGTTGCGCGAAGACGGTCAAATCGGCTTCGCCATACTTTGCGCATGGCAAAATTGCGCATCTTGCGCGAGCAAGATTTTCTCTTTTCCTTGTACTCCTTATTTTAACCCAAATCGGTCATTAGACCGTTATTACGCAGTGAAGAGCCTTTCGTCAAACTCTTGCCTGCTTTTGCGCTCCTGCTGGCATCTTGGCTTCCGTCTCGTCTCGGCGTAGCCCGCTACGCTTTCGCCGAGGCCGAATGCCAATCTGTACGGCATGACCGCAGAACCAGTCAGAAGCCTAACGAACGATTTTGGATAACAGGAACGTGATCAGATATAACTCAAAACAAAGTCAACAGCCCGCCATTGAAAATTCACATCAATGACGGGCTTTTTCAAAGAAACAGTATGCGGCAATGGAAGAGAGCGAGAGGAACGTACCA
>CAZURD010000048.1:0-12702 GCA_964623445.1 uncultured Prevotella sp.
ACGACCGATTTGGGGTAAAAATATTATAGCCCAATGTCTCCTTTCGTCAAAAAAGAGTATCTTTGCACGAATCGCAATCTCGCTTGAGACATTGATTTTAATTATGGAAAAGAGACTTTGCTTATTGTTCACCGTGCTGTCAGCAGCGGCCATGTCGTGTTCCACGAGCCAGAAGGCTCTCACCGTTGATGTCCTTGCGGGCGAGTGGGACGTGGTGAAAGTCGACGGGCGCGCCGTCGGGCCGACGGAGGAAGGCATCGATCCCCCGTTCATCGGCTTCGACACCAAGGATGGCCGCGTCTACGGCAGCACCGGATGCAACCGCCTGACGGGCATCCTCAACGCCGACGCAGCCAAGCAGACGATAGACTTCGGGCCAATAGGCAGCACGCGGATGATGTGCGCCGACATGGAGACGGAGCAGCGAGTGCTCGATGCCATCGGTCGCACGAGCAAGTTTGAGGTGGACGGCAAGGGCACGCTCACGCTGGCCGACGAGGACGGCAAAGCCGTGATGGAACTGAAAAGAAAGGAGACAGAAAGATAAATGGATAACTTCACATTTTACAGCCCCACCGAGTTCGTCTTCGGACGGGGTGCGGTGGGCAGCACCGCCGCGCTACTGCGGGAGCACGGCGCAAGCCGCGTGCTCATGGTTTGGGGCGGCGGCTCGGCAGAGCGCAGCGGCCTGCTCCATGCCCTGCGCGAACAGCTTTCAGAGGCGGGAGTGCCGTTCACGGAGATGAGCGGCGTGAAGCCAAACCCCACCGACGACCTTGTTTATGAGGGAATAGACAAGTGCAGGGCAGAGGGGGTGGACTTCCTGCTGGCCGTGGGCGGCGGCTCGGTGATAGACACGGCCAAGGCAATAGCGGCGGGAGTGCGCTACGATGGCGACTTCTGGGACTTCTTCGCCGGCAAGGCCACCGTAGCGGAGGCTCTTCCCGTGGGCGTGGTGCTGACGATACCCGCTGCCGGAAGCGAGGGTTCGGGCAACACCGTGATAACGAAGCTGGACGGTCTGCACAAGTTGAGCCTGCGAACGCCAAAGGCTCTCCGCCCGCGCTTTTCCGTGATGGACCCCGAGCTTACCTATACCCTGCCCGCCTGGCAGACGGCCTGCGGCGTGACGGACATGATGGCGCACATAATGGAGCGTTATTTCACCAACACGCGCGGCACGGAAGTGTCCGACTGCATGTGCGAGGGCGTTTTGAAGGCCATCATCGAGGTGGCTCCCGTGGCGATGGAGCGGCCGCGCGACTACGACGCACGCGCCAACCTGATGTGGGCCGGGACAGTGGCTCACAACGGCACGTGTGGCGTTGGCTGCGAGGAAGACTGGGCGTCGCACTACATGGAGCACGAAATCAGCGCGCTCTACAACGTGTCCCACGGCGCAGGGCTTGCCGTGGTGTTCCCCGCATGGCTCACGTTCATGGCGCGCCACCACACCGAGCGCGTGGCGCAGTGGGCGCGGCGCGTGTGGGGAGTGGGCGACGGCGACGGACAGGAAGTGGCTATGGAGGGCGTGACGCGCTTCAAGTCGTTCCTGAAGTCGATAGGGATGCCCACCACATTCGCGCAACTCGGCATAGAAGAGCCTGACATTGACAAGCTCGTGGCAAAGCTCCACGAGAACAAGGGGACACTCGTTGGCAACTACGTGAAGCTCGACCGCCACGCCACGCGAGCCATATATGAGTTGTGCGTGTGACGCAGCAGCGCATTGCCGAATGGAGAGCATACCAGAGATAAAGGCCATAGCGTTCGATGCCGACGACACATTGTGGGACTGCCAGTCGCACTTCGACCGCGTGGAGCAGGAGTATTGCCGGTTGCTGATACCATACGGCTCGCCGGACAAAATCTCCGAGGAACTCTTCCGCACCGAGGATGCCAACATGGAGCTGCTCGGTTATGGCTGCAAGGCTTTCGTGCTGTCGCTCGTGGAGAACGCCGTGCGCGTGAGCCGGGGGCGCGTGAGTGGGGTAGTGGTGGGCGAAATACTGCGCCTCGGCCTTGAACTTCTGCGTATGCCAGCCACTCCACTGCCCTACGTCGAACCCGTGCTGACCGCGCTCCATTCCGAAGGCCGCCACACTCTGGCCGTGTTCACCAAGGGAGAACTGCTCGACCAGCAGAACAAGCTCGACCGTTCGCGGCTCACCAAGTACTTTGCGCACGTTGAGATAGTCTCCGACAAGACCGAGCGGGCTTTCCTCAACCTCTGTCGCCGCTTGCGCACATCGCCCTCCCACGTGCTGATGGTGGGCAATTCGCTGCGGAGCGACGTTGCGCCCGCCCTTGCCGCAGGGGCGTGGGCGGCTCACATACCGTTCCATGCCACATGGCGCATGGAGCGTGCCGACGCTCCCGATAACCCGAGGCTGCTCCGTCTGGGGAGCATAGCCGACGTGCTGCCGCTCGTTGGCCTGCCGCCGCTCGGCACGGGGGAGGCGGATGAAAACCTTACGCAGATGATATGACGATGAAAAAACATTCAATAAGCCTGTGGCACGCGCTCGCAATGGCCGTGGCCGTGTCGCTGACGTTCTCGGCTTGTTCCGATGATGACGATGATGCACCTGCCGCCGGCGATGCGCAAGAAGACGCGACCAAGACGCTGTTCATGTATTTCCCGTGGTCGAACAACCTCACGTCGGCGTTTCTCCAGAACATAAGTGACATGGAGACTGCCATCGCCGCCAACGGACTTGGCAACACGCGGGTGATGGTTTTCATCTGTTCCACATACTCCGCAGCGCAGCTCTTTGAGATAAAGACGGAGGATGGCGTGTGCTACCGGGACACGCTGAAGACATACGAATCGCCGTCGTACACCACGTCGGACGGCATAGCCAGCATCCTTTCGGACGTGGTGACTGCCGCGCCGGCGCAAAATTACGCCATGACAATAGGCTGCCACGGCATGGGTTGGCTCCACGTGCAAAACAAGTCGACGCTTGCCGCAGACACGTTCACCCCGCACTGGGACGTGCCGGGCGCACTGCCAACGCGATACTTCGGCGGTACGTCGTCGCGTTACCAGACCGATGTGACGACACTGGCCGAGGCGATAGAAATGGCAGGGCTGCACTTCGACTTCATTCTTTTCGACGATTGTTATATGTCGTCGATTGAGGCGGCCTACGACCTGCGCCACGTCACCGACCACATCATAGCCTGTCCCACGGAGATAATGTCCTATGGGATGCCCTACGCCCGCATTGGGCAACAGCTGATAGGCCAGACCGACTATGCGGCCGTATGCGAGGAGTTCTACGATTTCTATTCCTCTTATGTCTATCCCTACGGCACAATCGCCGTGACAGACTGCTCGCAGCTCGACAGTCTCGCCCGCGTAATGAAACGCATAAACACGGATTTCACATTCGACGAATCGCTCCGCGACGGCCTCCAGCGCATGGACGGATATACGCCTGCCATATTCTACGACATGGGCGACTACGTGTCGGCACTCTGTACGGATGCCGACATGCTCAGCGAGTTCGATGCACAGCTCAATCGCGCCATCCCTTACAAGGCGCACACGGAGAAATTCTACACTGCCGCGAAAGGCGCAATCGACATACGGACGTATTCCGGCACTACGACATCTGCCCCGAGCACCAACAGCCGCGCTTCCGACTGGAGCGAAACGGAGTGGGCACAGGACACGGAGGGCTATTAGCAGCCACGAAATTCACGTGGTTGCTTAGTGAAATGAGATTGGGCTTATGGATGCACGAGGCGTGCCTTCCATAAGCCCAATCGTTGTATTGAGAGCTTTTTCCCTCAGAATTTCTTTATCTTCGCCGCCATCTTGCGCATGGCCTTTGCGTCAGGCGTGGCATTGAGCGTGGCTTTCGCCTTGCGCAGCAGCGAGCGGCGGTCGTCTATTTGCTTTAGGGTGAGCGTTGGCACGGGCCTCTGTCGCAGTTCGTGCATGGCGAGGGAGAGTTCCGACCACGCTTCGAGCAGTTCGCGTTCGTCGGCTGTGATGTACATCACGGAGCCGTGGCGCGGGGTGAAGTCGCCCTTGGTTGGTGTGTCCTGCACGTAAGTGAAGTGTTCAAGGTCGGTGCTCTTGCAAAACTGGTAGAAGCCCTGCGCGTAGCAGTCGTACATCAGCACCCATTCATCCTTGCCGATTAGCTTGAACACGCTCGACCCCTCCACGGGATGTTGCCCGGGCTTTTGCAGGTGGCGCAGCTCCACGGTGTAAGGCCCTGTGAGGCTCTTCGACGTGGCGCGCATCACGCCTTGCTCTGTCTGGAAGTTGCCGTTGAGCGTCGGCAGTCCCTCGTCCTTGAAGAAGAGAATCCATTGCTGGTTGCGCTCGTCGCGCACGATGTCGCCGTCGATGGCCGCCGTTCCGAAGTCGAACAGCAGTTGCGGCTCGGTGATGTCGGTGAAATCGTCGTTCACGTAGGAATAGAACAGCTTGAAGTGGGGCTGCATCTTGTCACCCACGGGATATTCCCAGTCGTGCCGTCCGATGGAGTAGTAGATCATGTACTTGCCCGCCTGTTCGTCCCAAATTACCTGTGGTGCCCACACGGCGTGCAGGTTGTCGCGGTCGAAGCCTTCGAGCGAGGGGAAGCGGGTGGGGAAGTCGATGGCCGTATGCTGCCAGTGGAGCAGGTCGTTGCTCTTCATCAAGACCAGTCCATCGTTGCTCTGCCAGCCCTCTGACGAGCGCATGTCGGTCAGCACCATGTAGAACGTCTTGCCGTCTTGCCCCCGGCAGATGTACGGGTCGCGTATGCTGCGCTTCAGGGCGATGGTGTCCGATGCCACGACGGGTCGTCCGCCGTAGAGAGAGTGGTAGTTGAATCCGTCGTCGCTGACGGCGTAGCGCACCTGTTCGCCGTTAGGGGAGTTGCTCGAAAAGAAAGCAAAGAGGTAGCTGCTGTACTTGCTTTCGTCGGCATCTTGCGCCCACGACGCGGCGGGTGCAGCCGTGACGGCGGCGAGTGCGGCCAGCGATGCGGCGGTCTTGAAGTGTTTCAGTTTCATTTTCTCTGGTGATTGGTTTTGGGTTGCGTGATGGGATAGGGGACTGTTGGCCGTTGCCGTGGTCACTTCTTGGGTTGTCCGTTGATGTAGGTGCGTTTCTTGTCTTTTGCCATGCCGCGCTCGATGTACTTGAACGTCTTCGCGTCAGCACCCTTGATGCGCTCTCCCTCGTAGTAGACGTTCGACTTATCCTTGGCATATCCGTCGCCGAGCTGCTTGAATGTCTTTGTGTCCGCGCCTTTAATGATGTTGCCGTTGTAGCAGACATGGCTCTTGTCGCAGTGGTATCCGCGTCCATGTTGGCAGGTATTTTTGTCCTGTTTCTTGTTGCGCCATGAGCTGTCTTTGTTCTCTTGCTTTGTGGAGTGGTGTCGGGTGCTCTGTGCCGAGGCTTCGGTGCAGGGCACGGCCATTGCCAGAACGGCTGCGGCGATGGCGACCTTGATGTTTATTTTCATTGTGATAGGGTTTTGAATGTGTGATGTATCTTTTCGTGCAATAGGGCGTTTCAGTCTTTCTTAGGGCTGTCCTTGGCCGGCGTTTCAGCCACTTCGCCGAAGCGTCGCATCCATTTCCCGCCCATCATGCAGGCCACGCCGAGGGCTATGAACGGCAGGCTGAGCAGCTGTCCCATGTCGAGCGGGAGCGAAGCCTCGAACGATTCCTGCACTTCCTTGGTGAACTCTATCAGGAAACGCGCCGTGAACACCCACGTAAGGCACAGCCCGAAGTAGAAGCCCGTGCCGATTTTCTCGGGGCGGCGGCGATGGAGCGCCCACGCGAAGAGGAACAACAAGGCGTAGGCCAGAGCCTCGTAGACCTGCCCGGGGTGGCGCGGCAGCGGGTCGACGCGGGCGAAGATGACCGCCCAGGGCACGTCGGTGGCCTTGCCTATTATCTCAGAGTTCATCAAGTTGCCTATGCGGATGAAGCATCCCGTGGCCGGGGCGGCAATGCCGAGCACGTCGAGCACGCGCCAGATGCTGATGTGCGTGCGCTTGACGTAGAATATCAGAGCCACCATTATGCCTATCACGCCGCCGTGGCTGGCCAGTCCCTCATAGCCGGTGAAGTGCCACGAGCCGTCGGCCATGCGCCTCATTGGCAGGAGCATTTCGAGAAAGTGCGTCCCGGAGGAGAGAAAATAGTCGGGCTGGTAGAACAGGCAGTGGCCGAGCCGTGCGCCGATGAGTACGCCCACGAAGCAGTAGACGAAGAGCGGCTCGAACAGTTCGGGCTTTATGCGCAGCTCCTGATAGATGCGGCGGCAGAGCAGGTAGGCCGCGAGCAGTCCCCCGAGCCAGCACAGCGAGTACCAGCGCAGGCCGAGGACGGTGGTAGGCTCGGCGTTCCAGACGATGAAAGAGAGAGTGTTGAGCATACGGTTTGCGGTGGTAAGGTTGGAGAGTTGCCGTCAGACGTTGAAGCGGAAGTGCATGATGTCGCCGTCCTGCACAACGTAGTCCTTGCCCTCTACGCACAGCTTTCCTGCCTCGCGCACGGCGGCCTCGGAGCCATACTTGATGTAGTCGTCGAACTTTATTACCTCGGCGCGGATGAAGCCTTTCTCGAAGTCGGTGTGGATTACGCCTGCGCACTGCGGGGCTTTCCATCCCTTGCGGTAAGTCCAGGCTTTCACTTCCATCTCGCCCGCAGTGATGAAGGTTTCGAGATTGAGCAGGGCGTAAGCCTTTTTGATGAGGCGGTTCACGCCGCTCTCCTCCAGTCCGAGTTCTTCGAGGAACATCTGCTTGTCCTCGTATGACTCAAACGAGGCGATGTCTTCCTCCGTCTTGGCGGCTATCACCATCGACTCCGCGCCCTCTTCGGCGGCCATCCGCTCTATGCGGCGGCTGTAGTCGTTGCCCTCCTTGGCCGATGCCTCGTCGACGTTGCACACGTAGAGCACGGGCTTCGCCGTCAGGAGGAAGAGGTTGCGGGCTGCGTCTTGCTCATCTTTGGTGTCGAACTGCACGGTGCGGGCGTTCTTGCCCTGCACGAGGGCATCTTTGTATGCCTCCAGCACGGCCGCCTCCACCTTGGCCTCCTTGTTGCCTGCGGCGGCGGCTTTCTGCTGCTTGGAGAGCCGCGCCTCTACGGTCTCGAGGTCTTTGAGCTGCAATTCGGTGTCGATGATTTCCTTGTCGCGCACGGGGTCAACCGTTCCGTCGACGTGCGTCACGTTGTCGTCGTCGAAGCAGCGCAGCACGTGGATGATGGCATCGGTCTCGCGGATGTTGCCGAGGAACTTGTTGCCAAGCCCTTCGCCCTTGCTTGCGCCCTTCACCAGTCCTGCTATGTCTACAATCTCGCACGTGGCGGGCACGATGCGCCCCGGGTGGACAATCTCTGCGAGCCGCGTCAGGCGTTCGTCGGGCACGGTGATGACACCGACGTTTGGCTCAATGGTGCAGAACGGGAAATTGGCTGCCTGCGCCTTTGCGCTCGACAGGCAGTTGAAGAGAGTGGACTTGCCGACGTTTGGCAAACCCACTATACCACATTTCAGTGACATATCCTATAATGATAAATGTATTCTTGGGGTTGCGCCCGTTGTGACGCGCCCGCTGCAAAGTTAATAAATTATTACGAATATCTGCAATCTGCCCATGTTTCTTGCAGGCATACAAAAACAGCCGTCGTCCAGCCGTTTTCCCGTGTGTGTCGTTCGGCTGTCTGAAACGGCATTAATTGCCGTGCAATAAGGCATTAAATGGAGGCCAATAAGGCATTAATTGAAGGCCAATGAGGCAGGTTTTGCAACTTGCTGAATGCCAAACGGTTGGCGGGAGCGACCCTCGTCAGCGTCTTTAACACAATTATGCTGACGGCATCGCACGCCTGTTAGCAACCATAGTGCCTTTGGGTCGATTGCGGATTTCACTAAAATTCATTCCGATACAGTGTCCAAGGCCGCCAAAACAATGCTCAAAAGGTGCGCATGTGTGCAAAATATGCGTCGTTTTCTTGGGTTTAAGGCTGATTTTCAGTAACTTTGCCCCGCCATCGCGCCGTGTCTCCCGTGTGGGCATCGGTGCGTCGGGCGAAACCAAACATCACAAAGACATCATGGCATACAAGCGAATGACAGCCGCCGAGGCGGCTGCGATGATTGACAACGGCGAGAACATCGCCCTCAGCGGATTCACTCCCTCGGGCACGGCAAAGGCCGTGACAAAGGAGCTGGCCGTGAGGGCTGCCGCCGAGCACGCCGCAGGGCGGGAGTTCAAGGTGGGCATCTTCACAGGTGCATCCACCGGACAGAGCACCGACGGCGACCTCTCGAACGCCCAGGCCATAAAGTACAGGGCACCGTACACAACCAACTCAGACTTCCGCCGCCACGTCAACGCGGGCGAGATAGCCTACAACGACATCCACCTCAGCCAGATGGCGCAGGAGCTGCGCTACGGCTTCATGGGGCAAGTGGACTGGGCCATACTCGAAGTGTGCGACCTTGAGGAGGGCGAGACCACCTGCCGCGCATACCTCACTTCAGCCGGCGGCATCAGCCCGACGGCAGCCCGGCTCGCAAAGCACGTCATACTGGAGCACAACACTTTCCACAGCGCGGGGGCAAAGTTCCTGCACGACGTTTACGAGCTGCAAGACCCGCCGCTGCGCCAGCCCATACCCATCACCAATGTAAGCGACCGCATCGGCAAGCCCTACGTGGAAATAGACGCAAGCAAGATAGTGGGCGTGGTGGAATGCAACATTCCTGACGAGGCGCGGGCGTTCAAGGACGAAGACCCCGTGACCACGCAGATAGGCCACAACGTTGCCGGGTTCCTCGTGGCCGACATGAAGCGCGGCATCATACCGCCCTCGTTCCTCCCGCTGCAAAGCGGAGTGGGCACCACGGCCAACGCCATCCTCGCCGCATTGAGCCACGACAAGGGCGTGCCCGACTTCAACATCTTCACCGAAGTGCTCCAGGATGCAGTGGTGGAGATGATGCTCGAAGGCCGCGTGAAAGACGCATCGGCCTGCTCGCTCACCGTGACCAACGAGAGCCTGAAGCGCGTCTACGACAACATCGACTACTTCAAGCAGCACCTCACGCTGCGCCCCAGCGAGATTTCCAACTCGCCCGAGCTGATACGCCGCCTCGGTGTCATCGCCATCAACACCGCACTGGAGGTGGACATCTACGGCAACGTGAACTCAACGCACATCAGCGGCACGAAGATGATGAACGGAATAGGCGGCTCTGGCGACTTCGAGCGCAACGCTTACATCAGCATCTTCACTTGCCCCTCGGTGGCGAAGGGAGGACTGATAAGCTCCATCGTGCCTATGGTGAGCCACCACGACCACACGGAGCACGACGTAAACGTCGTAGTCACGGAGCAGGGCGTGGCCGATCTGCGCGGCAAGTCGCCCGTGGAGCGCGCCCACTGCATCGTGGAGAACTGCGCACACCCGGACTACCGCCCGCTGCTGCGCGACTACATCCGCATGGCCAGCGGCGGACACACGCCGCACTGCCTCACCGCCGCGTTCGCCATGCACGACACGCTCGCACGCAAGGGCGACATGAGGCTCACCGACTTCGGCGAGTACGCAAAGTGATGGCCGCGCCGCGAATGGCGCATCGCAAAAGAGAATGAAATGAAACCAATCCTTATCACCACGCCAAGGACGCTGGCCGCCGCACTCGCGGTGGCCGCGTCATTGGGCGCACAGGCGCAGGACACGGGCCGTGTGGTGCCAATCAAGTATGGCAACATGGACACGTGGGTCACGCGCCACATCAAGGAGTCAGGCATAATAGGCGGCGCAACGAAGACGCTCTACGAGGTGGGACCCGCCGAAACCATCGACGACAACGAGCCTTACACCAACCGTGGCGGCTCCCCGTGGGCCACGTCGAACGTGCTTGCCCGCGTTTCGGGCGTCACCAAGACCAACACGTCGGTCTACCCCGAACGCCGTGGCGACGGATATTGCGCAAAGCTCGTCACCCACGTGGAGAGCGTCAAGGTGCTGGGGCTTATCAACATCAGCGTGATTGCAGCCGGTTCGATGTACCTCGGCGACATGAAAGAGCCTATAACGAGCACCAAGGGCGGCGAGAAATACCTCAACTTCGGCGTGCCTTTCACGAAAAGGCCCAAGGCCGTGCGCTTCGACTACCGCATCAAGGTCAGCGGCGAGCCTAACCGCGTGAGGCAGACGGGATTCAGCCGCAAGTCGACCGTGGAAGGAAAAGACTGCTGCGTGGCACTCTGCCTGCTGCAAAAGCGCACCGAGGATGCCGACGGCAACATCACGGCAAAGCGCGTGGGCACGATGGTCGTGCGCTACGACAAGTCGACCAACGGTTGGGTGAACGGCGCGACATACGACATCATGTATGGCGACATCACGTCGGACGCACGCTACAACGCCGAGTCGATGGGTCTGCGCAACTGCGACTACGCGCGCAACAGCAAGGGCGAGAGCGTGCCCATCGTGGAGACGGGCTGGGTTTCCGCCGACGAACAGCCCACGCACATGGTGCTACAGTTCGCTTCGAGCCACGGAGGGGCGTTCATCGGCTCGCCGGGCAACACGATGTGGGTGGACAACGTGGCTCTCGTCTACTGACGGGCACGCCGCCGACAAGCCACACAAAAACAAGCAAAAAACTACCAAAGAATGAACGCCAAGCGGCCGAAAGGCCGCCAACACAGCATCTGCGGGCGGATGCTACTCGCCGTGGCCACGGCTGCGGCAGCGGTATCTGCCTTTGCCGCCGCGCCGACGGGAGAGCCGGCGGACACCATAGCCGTGCCGCAGGCCGCAGAACAGGCCGCCCCTGCCGACACAATGCCTGCGCGGCGCAGTTTCGGACGGAAGTTTGTTGACTACTTCCGAAATGCCAATAAGGTCAATCCCGACAAGAAATTCGACTTCAGCATACTCGGAGGGCCGCACTACAACTCGTCCACGCAGCTCGGTCTGGGGATTGTGGCGGCGGGACGCTACCGCACCAACCGCGCCGACACGCTCGTGCAGCCGTCCAATGTGTCGCTGTTTGGCGATGTGTCCACCGTGGGCTTCTATCTGCTCGGAGTGCGCGGACTGCATATTTTCCGCAGCGACAAGTATCGCATAGACTACACCCTCTACTTCTTTTCGTTCCCGAGCAAGTTCTGGGGAATCGGCTTCGACAACGGCGACAACGACGACAACGAGTCGGACATGAAGCGATGGCAGGCGCAAACCAAGGCGAGCTTCCTCGTCAGGCTGGCCGATGGGCTTTACGTCGGCCCCCTGGCCACGTTCGACTATGTGCGCGGCTACGACATCGACCGCCCCGAACTCCTTAACGGCATGGACAAAGAGACCACCAACTTCGGCCTTGGCCTGTCCGTGGTCTACGACACTCGCGACGTGACCACAAACCCCTCGCGCGGCGTTTACATCAGTGCTGAGGAGACGTTTCGCCCCCGGTTCCTCGGCAACGACTACGCTTTCAGCACCACCGAGCTTCACTTCAGCGGCTATGCCAAGGCGTGGCGCAGTGCGATTGTGGCCGGCGACTTGCGCAGCCAGCTCAACTTCGGCAACCCGTCGTGGGGCATGATGGCACAGCTCGGCGGGCCTTACGCCATGCGCGGGTACTATCAGGGACGCTACCGCGACAAGCACAAGATTGAAGCGCAGGTCGAATTGAGGCAACACATCTGGAAACGCCACGGTGCTGTGGCGTGGGTGGGCGTCGGAACGGTGTTCGACAAGTTCAGTTCGATTAGCACCGACAAGCTGTTGCCCAACTTCGGCATCGGCTATCGCTGGGAGTTCAAGAAGAACATGAACGTGCGTCTCGACTACGGTTTTGGCAAGTCGGGACAGTCGAGCTTCATGTTCAACATCAACGAGGCATTCTGAACGCCGCCGCATGAGACACGCTGCATCGCCATTGGCCGCGCCTTGCGCCGCGATGCGCTTCCTCGTCGCGGTGGTTGCGCTGTGGCTGTGGGCTGCCGCCGATGCCGTCGCGGGCGACACCCTGCGCCTCGGGCGGGTGCCCGGGGTGGGGGAGCGGTGGACGGCGGGTGCCGTGGTGGCCGAGGAAGCCTTGGCCGATGCCGCCCCGGAGGCTTGCTTTGCGGTGTGCGAGATAAGCGACGCGACGTTTGAGCGGATGCGCGGGCGGTCGTGGCGCGAGGGATGCCCCGTGGAGCGCAGCGGTTTGCGTTACTTGCGGTTGCTCCACCGCAACGCAAACGGCGAGGCGCAGCTCGGAGAAATGGTGGTGAACGCGGCCATAGCCGATGCCGTTGTCGGCATTTTCAGGAAGCTCTTCGAGGCCGGATACAGCATCGGGCGCATGGTGCTTATAGACGATTACGATGCAGACGACGAAGCCTCGATGAGCGACAACAACACTTCCTGCTTCAACTATCGCACCGTGGCCGGCACGAAAGCCACGCTGTCGAAGCACGCCCTCGGCCTCGCCATTGACATCAACCCCCTTTACAACCCTTGCGTGAGGTCTCGCGGCGGCGCGACGCTCGTGCAGCCGGCCAGCGCGCGGCCTTTCGCAACCAACCGCGAAGGCCGTGGCGACATACCGATGAAAATCGACCGTTCCGACCTTGCCTACAGCCTTTTCGTTCAGGCAGGCTTTCGTTGGGGTGGGGCGTGGCGTTCACTGAAGGACTACCAGCATTTCGAGTTTTAAGATAT
>CAZURD010000048.1:12802-18132 GCA_964623445.1 uncultured Prevotella sp.
TTCCCGCTCCGTCCCGGCCGCTCACTTCCCCCTCACAATCTTTTTAATTTCGTTGAGCTTGTTGAGGGCTTCCACGGGCGTGAGGTTGTCGATGTCTATTCCGAGGATTTCGTCGCGCACCTGACAGAGCACCGGGTCGTCGAGTTTGAAGAAGCTGAGCTGCATTCCCTCGCGTCCGTTGGCTATGGCATCCGTCGGCTTTGCCGCCGTGCCCACATTGGCGTTGTCGGCTTCCAGTTGCCGGAGAATGGCGTTGGCCCTTTTCACTATGCTGCGGGGCATTCCCGCTATCTCGGCCACGTGGATGCCGAAGGAGTGCTCCGAGCCGCCGGGGCGCAGCTTGCGGAGGAAAATCACCTTGCCGTCCTGCTCCTTTACGCTCACGTTGAAGTTGCGTATGCGGCTGAAGTGCTTCGCCATCTCGTTCAGTTCGTGGTAGTGGGTGGCGAAGAGCGTGCGCGCCCTTGCCCTCGGTTGCTCGTGCAGGTACTCCACGATGGCCCACGCTATGGATATGCCGTCGTAGGTGCTCGTGCCCCGTCCCAGTTCGTCGAAGAGCACGAGCGACTTCGGCGTGGCGTTGTTGAGGATGCTGGCGGCCTCGGTCATTTCCACCATGAACGTAGATTCGCCGAGCGATATGTTGTCGCTTGCGCCGACGCGGGTGAAGATTTTGTCCACCAAGCCTATCCTCGCGCTCTCTGCTGGCACGAAGTGGCCCATCTGTGCCATAAGCACTATGAGTGCGGTTTGGCGCAGCAGGGCCGATTTTCCGGCCATGTTCGGCCCTGTGATGATGGCTATCTGCTGCCGTTCGCTGTCGAGCATTATGTCGTTTGGCACGTAACTCTCGCCCGGCGGGAGCTGCGTCTCTATCACGGGGTGCCGCCCTTGGCGTATGTCGATGGTGTCGGAGTCGTCCACCACCGGCCTGACGTAGTGATGTTCCTCTGCGGCCTTGGCGGCGGAGAGCAGGCAGTCGAGGCGCGCAATGAGGTTGGCGTCGGTCTGTATTTGCGGGATGAACTCCTGCATCCACATCACCAGTTCGGCGAACAGCTGTGCCTCGAGCGACAGTATCTTGTCTTCCGCCCCGAGAATCTTTTCCTCATACTCCTTGAGTTCCTGCGTGATGTATCGCTCCGCGTTGGCCAGTGTCTGTTTGCGCACCCATTCCTGCGGCACTTTGTCCTTGTAGGTGTTGCGCACTTCGAGGTAGTATCCGAACACGTTGTTATAGCCTATTTTCAGGCTGGCTATCCCCGTGCGTTCCATTTCGCGCTCTTGGATGTTCAGGAGATAGTCTTTTCCGCTGTGCGAGATGTTCCGCAGCTCGTCGAGTTCGTCGCTTACGCCGCAGTTTATCACTCCGCCCTTTGCCACGAGCTGTGGCGGGTCGGGTGTGATTTCACGGCCGATGCGCTCCCTCAGCGTGTCGCACGTGTTGAGTTGCTCGCCTATCAGCTTCAGCGCGGGTTCCGGGGAGGAGCAGCAGGCGGCCTTTATGGGCAGCATGGCATCCATCGCCACGCGCAGCTGCACCACCTCCCTCGGCGACACACGCCCCACGGCCACGCGCGACGTGATGCGTTCGAGGTCGCCCATGCGGCGCAGTTGCACGTCCACGCACTGCCGGAAGTCGGGGTGGCGGAAGAAGTAGTCCACCATGTCGAGCCGCTCGCTGATGGGTATGCGGTCCTTTAGCGGGAACACCGCCCACCGCCTCAGCATCCGTCCGCCCATTGGCGACACCGTGCGGTCTATCACGTCGAGCAGCGACGAGCCGCCGTCCTGCATCGGCGCGAGCAGTTCGAGGCTGCGTATGGTGAACTTGTCCAGGCGCACGTAGCGTTCCTCTTCGATGCGTGAGAGCGACGTTATGTGCCCTATGTGGGTGTGTTGTGTCAGTTCGAGGTATTGCAGTATAGCCCCGGCGGCCACGATTCCGTATTGCATGTGGTTCACGCCAAAGCCCTTTAGCGTCTTCACGCCGAAGTGGCGGAGCAGCCTTTGGCGTGCCGTAGGCTCGTTGAAGGCCCAGTCTTCGAGTTCAAAGGTGAAGAACTTTGTGCCGAAGAAGCGTTCAAAGTCGTCTTTCCGCCCGCGTTCGTGCAGCACTTCCTTGGGCGCGAAGTTGGCCAGCAGCTTCTCGATGTAGTCGGTAGTACCCTCGCCCGTGAGGAACTCGCCCGTGGATATGTCGAGGAAAGCCACCCCGCAGGCCGCCTTTCCCATGTGTACGGCGGCGAGGAAGTTGTTCTCCTTGTAGTTGAGCACGCTGTCGGTCATGGCCACTCCCGGCGTGACCAGTTCCGTGATGCCACGCTTTACGAGCTTGCGCGTGAGCTTGGGGTCTTCGAGTTGGTCGCAGATGGCCACCCGCTTGCCCGCCCTTACGAGGCGCGGCAGATAGGTGTCGAGGGCGTGGTGGGGGAATCCGGCCATCTCCGTGTCGGTCTTTCCTCCCGCGCCGTTGCCGCGTCGGGTAAGCGTGATGCCGAGTATTTGCGATGCCGTCACCGCATCTTCGCAGTAAGTCTCGTAGAAGTCGCCGCACCTGAAGAGCAGGAGCGCGTCGGGGTGCTTCGCCTTCAGGTCGAAGAACTGCTTCATCATCGGCGTCAGCCCATCGTCTTTCTTTGCCATCTCAGCTTGTTGCTTTCTTTTCAAACGGCAAAGTTAATGCTTTTTTGGGAGAAGACGAAAGGGAAAGTCTTTCCACAGGGAAAAGGTTTCAGTGCCCCCGAGGGGCAGGCGCATAGGGGTAGGGGCGGGGAAGCAGCTCCCCAAGAGACAGAAAGAGGCGCGGCTGTCAGGCCGCGCCCCTTAGTAACTAAAAAACTATGAAAACATTTTTGGTCGTCTCACGATGACCGAATGCATTGTCATCTCACGATGACTTTTTTGCCGTTGATGATGTTGATGCCTTTCACGGGTTGCGAGAGGCGTTGGCCGGAGAGGTTGTAAATCACCTTCTCGGCATTCTCGCCGTCAGCATTCTCAACGGAGCTGATGCCAGTGTTGACGTATTCTGTCACGCTGATGGGGGCAATTTCGGCCACGCCGTTGTAGATGTTGTTGAACACCGCCACCACGTCGTAAGTCTTGCCGTCGTCGGCATAGGAAGCCATGTCGATGCCGCCGTAGAGCTGTATGCGCTCATCGCCGTAGTTTGCATAGTAGTTTGTGTAGCTGCCCGATGCCTCGCTGGTGATGGTCACTTCGGAGATGCGCACCAAGTCGCACCTGTTGTTGAGTTCAAGCAGGTCGCCGATGCTCACGTCGGTCGGCTCTGCCGCCTCGTCGCTCTCGTTGATTGTGAGTCCCTCGGCGTTGGTGTAGCTGTTGTCCTGCACCTCGGGTATGCCGTAGTAGTAAACGAAGTCGCCGCGCATTGTGCCGCTGACCACTGCGTTGAGAGGCATTTCAAGGGATGTGTCGTAGAGCATGATGGCCATTCCGCCCTCGCGCAGGTGAATCACGTTGCCGTTGTAGGATGTCGTCACGTATACCACTTTGGCGTTGGTGAGCGTCAGTTGGATGTTGCTCACGTTGCTCGTCAGCTCGTTGAGCGAGGCGATTGTGTGCTGTTCAAGCTCAATGGCGGTGAAGGTCTTCGAGCTTACGGAGCTGGAAACGCCGTCCACAACCGCGATTGCTTTCACCGTGCAGCTTTCCGTGATGGTGAACGTCACGGGCGACGTGCCGCTGTTCTCCGTCTCCGTGGTCGGGTCAGTGCCGTCTGTGGTCCAGTAGATGGTTGCGCCCTCATCGGCAGTGATGGTCACTGTGGTTGAGCCGGTGAACGATGTCTCGCCGCTGATGGTTGGGGCGGTCACTCCCGACGGGTCTGTCTCCGTGACGCTCACGGGCTGTATCTCGGATGTGCCGTTGTAGATGGCGTTGAAGAGGCCCACAACGTCGTAGGCATTGCCGTCGTCGGCATACTCAGACACGTCGATGCCATTGTAGAACAGCACGGTGCTTGTGCCGTCGGATGCGTAGTAGCTGCTGCCCTCGCTGACGATGTTCACTCCCCTAAGGCGTACCAACTGGCACTTGTACTGCTGGTTGTTGATTTCGTCGATGGTGACATCGATGGGCTGTGCCTCATCGCTACTCTCGGTAATGTTTAGGCCGTTGGCGTTGGTCAGGTCGCTTTCCGTGAACTCATGTATGCCGTAGTAATTGGTGTAGTTGCCGGCCACAGTGCCGTTGAGTATGGCGTTGACGGGCAAACTGAGCGACGACCTGTAGAACATTACGGCGTAGTCGCCCTCGCGCACGTAGATGTTTGTGCCGTCCACATAGATCACCTTGGCGTTGGTGAGCGTCAGTTGGATGTTGCTCACGTTGCTCGTCAGCTCGTTGAGCGAGGCGATTGTGTGCTGTTCAAGCTCAATGGCGGTGAAGGTCTTCGAGCTTACGGAGCTGGAAACGCCGTCCACAACCGCGATTGCTTTCACCGTGCAGCTTTCCGTGATGGTGAACGTCACGGGCGACGTGCCGCTGTTCTCCGTCTCCGTGGTCGGGTCAGTGCCGTCGGTAGTCCAGTAGATGGTTGCGTCATCACCGGCGGTGATGGTCACCGTGGTTGAGCCGGTGAACGATGTCTCGCCGCTGATGGAGGGTGGGGTGGTTATGGGCGTGTCGCTATTCGCGTATGTCACCACCATCGTTTGGATTTGGCTGTTGCCGCTTGTGCCTCCGCGAGTGATGGTCACCGTGTTTTCCTCTCCTGTCCATGAGCCGCTGGTAGTGAGTGTGCCTTCATCGGAAGAGAAGTTGTTGAGTGAGCTTCCGGTGATTTCGATGGACGTGATGACCATGTTCGTCGGTGCGGCGATGGTCATCGTTGAGCTGGCATACATGCGCAGGTGGTTGGGGCTTCCAGTCCACCAACGTGTTCTTCCTGTCAGCGTCACGTTGAGATCTCCCTCTGTGAATGAGTAGGGATCGTCGTTGTACTCACTCGTGGAGCCGCTGAGCAGTGTCATGCCGTAGGCTTCATCGCCAGTGAAGTCGATTGTCGCCGTCTGCTGTGCCTGTGCGCCTGTGGCGAGCAACAGTGCAAGTGCGGCGATGGTGTAACGTAATGTCTTCGTCATAACTCTTTCTTTTTTAGTTTGACAATAGATTTATTTTTCTCTCTTGTGCGGCCTCCTGTGGCTTGGCATCGGGGCATGGCCGCACCATTTATTTATATATGCAAAGTTAGCGAAAAATCCAATCGGTTGTGATTCATTTTTGTTTAAAATTCGGTTACAAATGCTTTTTTCAGCTTGTTTAATGGTATTGCAATACGGCTGGTGAGGCGTGCGTGTCCAACG
>CAZURD010000049.1:0-10681 GCA_964623445.1 uncultured Prevotella sp.
AATGCCTCACTTTGCCACGACGACCTTGACGGTCTGCGAGGCGGCTGAGCCTGTGATGCGCAGCACATAGTGGCCGTTTGGCACGCCGAGCTTATGGGCATCGGAGGCGGCGCTGGCCATTGTGGAGGTGTATTCGCCCACGAGAATGCCACCCACCGTGTAGAGACGGCAGTCCACGGCTTCGTCGGCGGCTATGGAAGCTATGCCCTCTGCCACGCCGCCAACGCGGATTGTGCCTGTGGTGGTGAGCAGGTCGGTGGTGTCCCAGTAGAGACCTGCGGCCAGTTCGGGCAGGCTAACCGTCGGCGTGCCACTGAATGCGGCGCACTCCCACAGCGTGATGGCATCGCCGGACTGCGGCGAATAGTCGCCGGACAGGGTGACATCAACGCTGCCACTGAGCGTGAGGCTGCCTCCCACGCGCAGATAGGAGCGAGACGTTGAGCCATTGTTCGCGTTGCGCACGTTCAGGCTCACGCTTGCACCGTTGTCGACCGTCAGGTCTTCCACTGTGGCGAACGTGCCATAGCGGTCGTCGCTCTCGGGCGTACCGGGAATGAGCGAGCCGCCGTTGGCGACGTGCAGGCTCTGCACCGTGCCCCTGCCACAGGCCGTCGCGCCGTCGTTCACCGTCACAACGTTCTCACCCATCATTGATGTTGAGCGAGTGGTGATGCTGTTCAGGAAGAGTTGGCCGCCGTCTATGGCCACCGCCCCAAGGCTGTCGAATTTGGCCGAGGTGGATACTGTCCAGCGTCCGTCGCCCACCTTGCGCACCGGCGAGGATATTTCGCCAAGGATGGAGAGGTCTGCTCCGTCGGTGCCAATGGTGTATGTGCCGGTGCCCGCAAGTCCACCCGTCAGAGAAAGCGTGCCTATCACCACATCGTGCCCGCAATTCTCGAACGTGACACCGGAGCCGACGGACAGTGTGGCGTTGGCCAAGCCATAGTCGTTGTCGAAGGCAAAGACGGGCGTAGTGGCACCACGCTGTGATGTCGCGGCCGTGACTGTGCCCGTGAACTGGCTCCAGTCGCCGGCAAACGAAGTGCCCGCGCCTCCGGCGTAGGCCACGAAGCTGCCCGCTCCCGTGAGGCTGCCCGTGTAGCGGGTGGTCTCTCCGGCGTAGAGCGTGCCCGAATTGTCCGCCGGCACGGAGAAGTTGGCCGCGTTGGTCACGTCAACAGCCTCGCCTTCGGCATCCGGCGTATAGTCATAGAGTATTCCCGAGACGAACTCCACTTCCGAGGGGGTCTGCGATATGCCGTCGGCCTCCACCGTGTAGACACTGCCAAGCTCTATGGTGAGCAGCGAAACGTTGTTCACGTCGCCAAGGGTGAGCGAGCCGTAGCCGCTCTTCGTGATTGACGTTTCCGACTGCGACACTCCGCTGACAGCCGCATCGATGGTGAACGACGCGCCGTTGGCCACCTCAAACGTAGCTCCTCCGCCGCCCACCGATATGGGCTGCGTGGTGGAGGTGGTGGCCGTCACGCCAAGCACGGAGTTGTTGTTGAGGATGATTGGGGTGGCCTGTCCGCCGAGCGAGCCAAGCTCCACATCGTCGCTGGCAAGCGAGTTGACGTAGACCGTGCCGCCATTGAGCGTGGCCGACGCGAGGCTGTTGGCGTTGTTGAGCGTGAGCGATGCCGCGCCGTACTTCACGAGTTCGGCCTCGCCCTCCAGTCCGTTGCCAGAGATGGTGATGTCCAGTTCGTCATTGCTTACGGTCAGGCTGCTCGGGGCGATGCCCTTGCCCACCTCGATGGTGGCGGAGAGAGCCGTGTCGTCGATGGTCACGTCGTCGCCAGCCACGAAGGCACGTTGCTCTCCCGTGGCGGTAATGACGAAGTTGGGCGTCACTTCGAAGTCCCACGTGCTGCCTTCTGAACCAGTCCACGTGACATCAGTGGCCTCGTAGGTCTCCACCGTGAGCACCAGTTGGCCGTCCTCATAGGCCAGAGTGCCGCGCTGTCCGCGCAGGCCTTCAAGCAACAGGTCGCCGACAGAGCCATCGAGCTTGCCCACCGTGCCAAGCACATATTGTCCGTCGGCCACTTTCTTGCCCTCACCCTGCGGCGCGAGGCGCAGCACGGGAGTGGAATATGCAGGGCCATATTGCCAGTCTTCCATGCCTATCTTTAGCACGCTGGCGTTGATTTGGTCGGCGGAGAAGCCGTCGCTGAAGAGGTCTATCTCCACCACTGCGCCGAAGTTGAGAATCAGCGAGTCGGTGGTGATGCTGCCCACGCTGTTCTCCCCGCCGGGGACGATGTGCGCGTTGTAGTCGGCCTCGATGCCGCCGGAGAACGTTCCGCCGTCGGAAATGAGCGTGGTGTGGCGGTTGAGCCATACGCGGCTCGACTGCATCGTGCCGTCGAAGCTAAGCGTGCCTGCCCAGACATCGGTCGGCCCGGTGTAGGTCTGCGTCACGTTGGGCAGCACAAGGATGCCGTCGCCCTGCTTCACGAGGCGCATGGAGCCGGAGAAAGCCGCGCCCGTGAGCGTGTGGGTATAGGTCGTGGTGTCGATGTTGTCGTTGTCGTCGTGACCCTGCACCCACGACGGTGCGTTGTCGGTGAAGATGTATGGCTGTGCGCCCGAGGCCACGCTGACGGTCATGTCGCCCGTCTCGCACATCATTATGTGCTTGTCGTCGTAGGCAGAGGATATTGTCGCGCCGTTGGCAATCTCCGTGCGGCCGTCCATTGTGAGTGGCGGCGGCGGCGTGGTGATGCCTTCCATCTCGCCGAGGAAGAAGCTGGTGTGCGGCGGCTGGTTGTATCCGCACATCTGCCAGACCATTGCATTGCGGTATTGGAAGTCGTGCCAGAGGCTGTAGACGCGCCACGGCGTGGCCATGTCGGTGGTGTAGATGCGGATGTTGTTGTCTGCGGTTCGCATGATGACCTCCTCGCGCCAGTCGCCGAGGATGTCGCCCTGATAGCATGGCGTACACTTCGTGTCGTTGTTGGTGAGGCTTCCCACGAGCGATGCAATCACACCCTCTGCGGGTTTCGATATTTGTCCGTTGGTGTTGCTGCTGTTGCGAGCGTCGAACATCTCCTCACAGAGGTCGCCGTCCCAGTAGATTCGGAAGTTGTGGTACATGGTGTAGTCGCTCTTCTGCCCCACGGCAGCCCTCGCCACCGCCCCGATGAGACTTTGGTCGTTGTACGACACGCCGACCGCCCCGGGAATATCGGAGAAGAAATTGCCCATGAGCGCGCGGCCATCGTCGTCTGAACAAGTGTAGCGGTAGTATAGCGTGGACGTGGTGGCGTCGCGATAGTTGTTTCCCGGGCGTTCCTCGTTGCAGGCAAACACCTCAAGTCCCGGCGTGTAAGGGTCGAAGTCGCCCGTGTGGAGCGCATCGCCGTGGCCAAGGCCACAGGTGGAAAGGCCGTTGCCGTTGTCGTCGATGACCATCGAGCCGAACACAATCTCGTCGCGTCCGTCGCCATCCACATCGGCGATGTTGTAGTTGTGATAGCCCTGCGCATACCAATCGGAACCAGAAGTCTTGCAGTTCCACCGCCACCTCTCCACGAGAGTGTGGGTCACTGGGTCAACGTCGAAGGCCACCATCTTATGCTGCGTGTATATGCCGCGCGCGAGGAAGATGCTCGGGTTGCGCCCGTCGAGCACGGGTGCGCCGAAGAAGTGCTTCGTGGAACGGTGGCCGTAGCCGTCGCCCCAGACGTTGGAGAGGTTGACATCGTAGGCCAGCGAGCTGTCGTACTCGCCCTCGTCGAAGCGCGGCAGGGGGTAGTCCATCTGCTGATAAATCTCGCCCGTCTCGCCATTGAGGTAGAGAAGATACTCTCCTCCGCTGCTGACGAAGAAGTTGGTCTGCGTGTTCGGGCCTTCGGGGCGGGCATTGACGGTGGGATCGCCGATGACATATTGCCCGCCGTCGGCAGTGTGTACCACGGTGCTGTCGGACACCCTAAGCACGGCTTCGGCCTTGCCGTCGCCGTCCCAGTCGTAGGCCACGATGTTGTTCTCGTTGTTCTGGAAGTCGGTCATGTTCGGCCCGAGGTCAATCCACCAGAGTTTCTTTCCGTTGAGCTTGTACACCTCTATTATGGCATACTCGCGGTTGTGGCCACCCGGGAGATAGCCCTCATCGGCATCGGAACTGTTGTCAAACTTCAGAAGAATCTCCAGTTCGCCGTCGCCATCGACATCGGCGCAACAGGCATCGTTGGGAACATAGGTGCTCGTGAGGTCGCCATGATCCATCGGGATTTCGAGATAGTTGGTCGCCCACGGACTTACGGCTGCGGAACGCTCCTGTGTCTCGCCCCTCACCACGGCCTCCACGGAATACGTGCTGGAGGCAGTGCCGGAGGCATCGAGGTAGTTTGACACGGTGAGCGGCTCTGAGTTGAGCTTCGTTCCGTCACGATAGATGTTGTAGGTGACATCATAATACTCGCCGGCATTGATGCGCCAGCTGCAAAAGATGCCTCCATCGGTGGACACGGCCACAAGCCCTCGGTCGAGGGCATCCGTCACGCGCTGCGCCGAAGATGGCAGGGCAAGGCCGACGGCAAGGGAAAACGATAGGAGAAGTTTTCTCATGTGGATAATGTTTTTTGGTTATTGATAATTGTATAGGCTTGGATTTGGCTGGCTGACCATGCTTTGGCCGCAACCACGTTACAAGGCGCACAGAAGCACACCTGCGCAAAGTTAATGAAAAAACCTGAATTGGTGGGGATTGAATGAAACGGAGTTAAAGTTTTTGAAGAAAACGGTGCGAAAATGGCTGCGAGTTTACCCAAGTCAGGCTTGCCATGCCCCACCGGAGCTGACGCACAACAGTGCATTGAGGAACGCATGGCCTGCGGTGTGCGCGGACAATGCGTCAAATCGCTCGGTCGTTAGGCTTCATGCCTACTTGGGTTAAAAATCCCAAAACATTAGGCTGTTACACCTTTTATAATTAATTTTGCACCTCGATTTTTGGAACATTAAACATTATATAAAGACATACACAAACAATGAACATTTCGTTTGAGTGCCCCGACAAAATCAACGGCCAAATGACCGTTAGCATAGAAAAGGGCGATATAGAGAACGACATTGAGAAGTCGCTGAAGCAAATCCGCAAAACGGCATCCATGCCGGGTTTCCGTCCCGGGAAAGTGCCAATGCAGATTGTGCGCCGCCGTTACGAGATGTCGGTGAAAGCCGATACCATCAACAAGGTCATGGGCAAGGCCGTCAACGACTACCTGACAGAGAACAAAATCGACATGATGGGTGAGCCTCTTCCAAGCGAGACGAAGCAGTCGGAAGTGGACATCACGGGCGAAGGGCCTTACGTGTTCAACTTCGACATTGCCGTGAGGCCCGAGGTGAACATCGAACTTGGCACGGACGACACCATCGACTACTATGACATTGAAGCCACCGACGAGATGGTGGACAACGAGATAGAGGTATTCGCAGAGCGCAACGGCCACGTGGAAGATGCCGACACCTGCGACATTGCATCGCGCGACCTCATTTACGCCAAGGTCGTGGAGCTTGGCGAAGACGGCCAGCCCAAGGAGGGCGGCGTAGTGGCAGAGGAGTCAATGGTGATGCCCAATCTGCTCACTGACGAGGAACAGCGCAAGCTCTTCGACGGCATCAAGGTTGGCACGTCCATCACCGTTGACCCCAAGAAGCTCTATCCCGGCAACGAGAACGAGCAGGCCAGCTTCCTGAAGATTGAGAAAGAGCAGCTCGCCACCATCGGCGATGCGTTCAGCCTGACAGTGAACCGCGTGTCGCACTTCGTGAAAGCACCGATAGACAAGAAACTCTTCGACGAAGTGTTCGGCGAGGGTGCAGTGGCCGACGAGGCCGCTTTCCGCGCCCGCATCAAGGAGATTGTCGTCAACAGCCTGAAGCAGCGCACCATGACGAAGTTCTCCGCTGACGTGAAAGCCTACGCCACACAGAAAGTGGGCAAGTTGCAGTTCCCCGAGAACTTGATACGCCGAATCATCAAGGCCAACGCCAAGAAAGGCGATGCTGAGATGACCGACGAGCAGCTGGCAGGAGAGCTGGAAATGCTCTCGTGGGACATCACCCGCGACAAGCTGGCCAAGGCATACGGCATCACCGTGAGCGAGGAAGAGGTGATGGCAGCATCGAAAGCCTACGTCAGGGCAATCATGGCATCCTATGGAATGCCAAACGTCCCCGACGACTTCGTGGACAAGAGAGCCACAGAGCAGCTCAAGGAACGCCGCACCGCCATCATGCTGGCCGAGCACGCACTTGAAAGCAAACTCATGCAGGCAATCTCCGAGAAAGTGACACTCAACCACAAGTCCATATCTTTGGACGATTTCAACAAGCTGGAGACAGAAAAACAATAGCATTAGCAAAAAAAAACTCCTGAGAAAGGAGGTTATCGACTTTTTTTATTAACTTTGTTCCTACGGATAAAAGTTGAAAGGTCGATAACCTCCTTTCTCTTGTCCTAATGCCCAGCAGGGCAGAACGCTCACCTTAATTATATTTATATATATTCATATCACTATATCAAGCAAAAAGACAACATGAACGATTTCAGAAAGTATGCCACCCGCCACCTCGGCATGAACGGGCAAACTCTCGACGACGTGATGAACGCGCAAGCTCAATATCTCAACCCATATATACTTGAGGAGCGCCAGCTCAACGTTACGCAAATGGACGTGTTCTCGCGCCTGATGATGGATCGCATCATCTTCCTCGGCACGCCAATCGACGACTATACAGCAAACACGCTTCAGGCGCAGCTCCTCTACCTCGATTCAGTGGACTCGGGCAAGGACATCTCCATATATATCAACTCGCCGGGCGGCAGCGTCACAGCTGGATTGGGAATCTACGACACGATGCAGTTCATTTCGAGCGACGTGGCAACAATCTGCACAGGCATGGCAGCCTCGATGGCCGCCGTGTTGCTCGTGGCCGGCACCGAGGGCAAACGCTCGGCACTCACCCACAGCCGCGTGATGATACACCAACCGCTCGGCGGCGTGCAGGGACAGGCATCCGATATAGAAATCGAGGCAAAGGAGATAATGAAGTTCAAGAAGGAACTCTACACCATAATCTCCGAACACTCCCACACCCCATACGAGAAAGTGTGGAACGATTCCGACCGCAACTATTGGATGACGGCGGAGGAGGCCAAGGACTATGGAATGATAGACAGCGTGCTATCCAAGAAGAAGTGAGACATGGCAGCTAAAAAAGTGTGCAGCTTCTGTGGCAGGGGCGAGAAAGAGGTGCGCCTGCTCATCACTGGAGTCAACGGCTATATCTGCGACGACTGTGCCATGCAGGCCTACCAGATTGTGCAGACTGCTGGGCTTTCCGCTCCCTCCCAAAAGTACAAGAATAAGCCCGAGCTGAAGGAAGTGCCCAAGCCCACGGAGATAAAGGAGTATCTCGACCAGTATGTCATTGGGCAGGATGAAGCCAAGCGCAACATGGCTGTGGCCGTGTACAACCACTATAAGCGTCTGTCGCAGCCCGAAAGCGAAGACGGCGTGGAAATCGAAAAGAGCAACATCATAATGGTTGGCAGCACCGGCACGGGCAAGACGCTCCTCGCCCGCACCATAGCCAAACTGCTTGATGTGCCATTCACCATCGTAGATGCCACAGTATTCACCGAGGCGGGATATGTGGGTGAGGACGTGGAGAGCATCCTCTCGCGCCTGCTTCAGGTGGCCGACTACGACGTGGAGGCCGCGCAGAGGGGCATCGTGTTCATCGATGAGATAGACAAGATAGCCCGCAAGAGCGACAATCCATCCATCACGCGCGACGTTAGCGGCGAGGGCGTGCAGCAAGGGTTGCTCAAACTGCTCGAGGGGACGATAGTAAACGTGCCACCAAAGGGCGGCCGCAAGCATCCCGACCAAGACTACATACACGTAGACACGCGCAACATCCTCTTCGTGTGCGGAGGAGCTTTCGACGGCATAGAGCGCAAGATTGCACAGAGACTCAATACACACGTAGTGGGATACAACTCTGTGCAGAACGTGCGTAACATCGACAAGGAAGACCTTATGAAATACATCCTCCCGCAAGACCTCAAGTCCTTCGGCCTCATACCAGAGATAATAGGGCGTCTGCCTGTGCTCACGTATCTCACGCCGCTCGACCGCGAGGCTCTCTCACGCATACTGCTCGAACCCAAAAACTCCATAGTGAAGCAGTATGAGAAACTCTTCGAGATGGACGGCACGAAGCTCACGTTCAGCAAGGACGCGCTACAGCTAATCGTCGACAAGGCCGTGGAGTATAAGCTGGGGGCACGTGGCCTGCGCTCCATAGTTGAAAGCATCATGCTCGACGCCATGTTTGAGATGCCATCCAAGAAAGTTCCCGAGTTCGTGGTGACGCTGGAGTACGCCCAGCAGCAGCTCAACAAGTCGCATTTACAAAAGCTCTCCGCTTGATTTCCATTCCCCAACAACGATATGACAAGCAAGGTGAATCTCACTGCAGCCCTTAAGAAGCATTTCGGCTTCGACAAGTTCAAAGGCGACCAGGAAGCCATCATCAGCAACGTGCTCGCCGGCAACGACACTTTTGTGCTCATGCCCACCGGCGGCGGAAAGTCGCTGTGCTACCAGCTGCCATCGCTGCTGATGGACGGCACGGCCATTGTCATCTCGCCGCTTATCGCCCTGATGAAGAATCAGGTGGACGTCATAAGCAACCTTAGTGACATTCCGGGTGTGGCGCACTATCTGAACTCCTCGCAAAACAAGGCCGCCATAGACCAAGTGAAGACTGACATACGCGAGGGGCGGACGAAACTGCTCTATGTCGCACCGGAATCGCTCACAAAGGAAGACAACGTTGAGTTCCTGAAGACGGTGAAAATATCGTTCTATGCCATCGACGAGGCGCACTGCATATCGGAATGGGGACACGACTTCAGGCCGGAGTACCGACGCATCAGGCCTATAATAAATGAAATTGGCAACGCGCCGATCATCGCTCTCACTGCCACTGCCACCGACAAAGTACGCACAGACATAAAGAAAAACCTTGGCATCATGGATGCCAAAGAGTTCAAGAGTTCCTTCAATCGGCCGAACTTGTACTACGAGGTGAGGCCGAAGACGAAGGATGTGGACAAGGACATCATACGTTTCATCAGGCAGCACAAGGGCAAGAGCGGCATCATCTATTGCCTTTCGCGCAAGAAAGTGGAAGAGCTTGCAGCCATTCTCCGTGCAAACGACATTGAGGCTGCGCCCTATCATGCCGGGCTTGACTCAGCCACGCGCTCCAAGACGCAAGACAGCTTCCTCATGGAGAGGATTGATGTAATCGTGGCCACGATAGCCTTTGGCATGGGAATAGACAAGCCCGACGTGCGCTTCGTCATCCACTACGACATACCCAAGAGCCTCGAAGGCTACTACCAAGAGACCGGACGCGCTGGACGCGATGGCGGAGAAGGGCTTTGCGTGGCTTTCTACTCGCACAAGGACTTGCAGAAACTCGACAAGTTCATGGAGGGAAAGCCCGTCGCCGAGCAGGACATCGGACGCCAGCTGCTTCAGGAAACGGCCGCATACGCCGAGACTTCGGTGTGCCGCCGCAAGATGCTGCTCCATTATTTCGGTGAGGAATACACAGAAGACAACTGCGGCAATTGCGACAACTGCCTGCATCCAAAGACCAAGATTGAAGCTCGCGAACAGTTGCTGACGGCTCTTAAAGCCATTGCGGCCATAAAAGAAAATTTCCGCACCGATTACGTTATAGACTTCATCATGGGTCGCGACACCGATGAGATTGTGGCACACAAGCACCATGAGCTTGAGGAGTTTGGCTCGGGAGAGGACGATGACGAGAAAATCTGGAACCCACTCCTACGTCAGGCCATGATTGCGGGATATTTAAAGAAAGACGTTGAGAACTACGGCCTACTAAAAATCACGCCCGATGGTCGCAAGTTTATGAAGTCACCGCACTCTTTCCAGATTGTGAAAGACAACGAGTTCGGCCCCGATGACGACGATGCGCCCGTGACATCAGAGGCAACGAGTGCGCTCGACCCCACGTTGAGTGCCATGCTCCGCGACCTGCGCAAGCGGTGGTCGACAAAGCTCGACCGTCCTCCATACGTCATTTTCCAAGACGTTTCAATAGAACAAATGGCCACCGACTATCCCGTGACGCTCGAAGAGCTGAAAAACATACAGGGCGTTGGCGAAGGAAAGGTGAGGCAGCCATACGCAAAGGAATTCGTAAGCCTCATCAAGAAATATTGCGAGGAGAACGACATCGTGCGCCAGGCAGACCTGCGTGTCCGCACCGTGGCAAAGAAGTCGATGCTCAAGGTGAGCATAATACAGAGCATTGACCGCCAGATTGCCCTCGATGACATTGCAAACGCCAAGGGAATAGACTTCGATGAACTGCTCGATGAGGTGGATGCCATTGTCTATTCGGGAACCAAACTTAACATCGACTATTTCCTCGAAGAGGTGATGGACGAAGACCACGTGGACGAAATCTACGCATATTTCAAGAGTTCGGAGACCGACGACCTTGACACGGCCATCCGCGAACTCGGCAAAGACTATTCTGAAGATGAGATACGCCTCGTGCGAATCAAGTTCATTTCCGAGATGGCCAACTGACGTGCGGTTGC
>CAZURD010000049.1:10781-17953 GCA_964623445.1 uncultured Prevotella sp.
TACGCCTCGTGCGAATCAAGTTCATTTCCGAGATGGCCAACTGACGTGCGGTTGCCATCACTTCCTTACAACGAGGCACGCGCCGAACTTTCATCGGCGCGTGCCTCGTGTTTTTATCATCTTTGTTTAACCCAAATCGGTCATTAGACCGTTATTATGTCGGGAAGAGCCTTTTCGACAAACTCTTCGCCTGCCTCCACGCTCCTGCCGAAATCTTGCCATCTGTCTCGCCTCAACATAGCCCGCTACGCCGAGGCGAGGCCGGAAGCCGATTTGCACGACATGACCCCAAAATCAGTCTGAAGTCTAACGACAGATTTGGGTTTGGGCAATGGCGTGGCCGTTGCCGCGCTTCTTTGTCACGGCATTTGCCTAAGCGCAGCCACAAGCTCGTTGTTTTCCGTGCGTGTACCAATGGTGATGCGCAGGCACCCCCCGCAGAGAGTGACGCGACTGCGGTCGCGCACGATTATCCCGTGCGACTTTAGATATTCGTAAGTGCCCTCGGCATCTACCATTTCCGCGAGCAGGAAGTTTGCGTCGGAGGGGTGGACGCGACGGCACATCGGCAGTTGCGCTATGGCATCGGCCAGCCGTTCGCGTTCTTGCAGGATGAGGCGCACCCACTTATCGGCCTCGAATGGGTCTTCGAGAGCTTCCATCGCAAGTTCCTGTGTAGGCAGACTGATGTTGTATGGGTATTTCACCTTGTTGAATATGCCTATTATCTCGCTTGACGCAAAGGCCATGCCGAGCCTTAGTGCGGCGCATCCCCACGCCTTGCTCATGGTGTTCAGCACAATCATGTTGGGATACTTGGCCAGCCTGCGCCTGAAAGTGGGCTGACTCGAAAAGTCTCCGTAAGCCTCGTCGATTACCACCAGTCCGTCGAAACTGTCGAGCACGGCTTCCACCTGACTTTGGTCGAGGCTGTTGCCCGTAGGGTTGTTGGGTGTGCAGAGCCACACCGCTTTCGTGTTCGCGTCACAGGCGGCGAGCAGACGGTCTGCATCGAGCTGGAATCCGCGCCCGAGCGTCACGCGGCGGTACTCCACGTCGTTGATGTCGGCACACACTTTGTACATCCCGTAGGTGGGTTCAATGGCCACAACGTTGTCGTGTCCCGGGCGGGCGAAGCAGCGATATACAAGGTCTATGGCCTCATCGCTGCCGTTTCCGAGGAAAATGCAGTCTTCTTTCACGCCTTTCACCTGCGCAATCCGCTGCTTTAGCCGCGTCTGGAGCGGGTCGGGATAGCGATTGTATGGCTTTGTGAAGGGGTTCTCGTTGGCATCGAGGAATATGTGCGCTTCCGTTCCGCTGTATTCGTTGCGTGCGCAACTGTATGGTGCGAGACTTTTGATGTTCGGTCGCAGGAGTTCGCTGAGTTCTCTCATGGTCTAAGTCTTGTAGGTATGTTTGAGGCCTGTGCCGCTCAATTCTCGCCGCACACCTCTGCAAGGCGCAGCGTCATGGCGTTGCGGTGCGCTTCGAGCGATTCAGCGCGAGCCATGATTTCCACGGCCGGCCCGATGTTGCGCACGCCCTCTGCGGTGAGCCTTTGGAACGTAATCTTGCGGCAAAAGCTGTCGAGGTTCACCCCGCTGTACGCCTTGGCATACCCGTGTGTGGGCAGCGTGTGGTTCGTTCCACTGGCGTAGTCGCCCGCACTTTCGCAGGCATAGCGTCCGATGAATACGCTTCCGGCGTTCTCCACCATCGTGGCAAGCCTGTCGCATTCTTCCGTTTGCAGTACGAGGTGCTCCGGGGCGTATGCGTTCGACAGCTCCAAGGCCTCCTCCATGCTCCCCACAAGCACAAGTTTGCTGTTGGCGAGCGCTTTCTCCGCAATGTCCCGTCGCGGCAATGCAACCAGTTGGCGTTCCACTTCGGCGGCCACTTCCGCAAGCATGGCATCGCTTGTGGTGATTAGCATCACCTGCGAGTCGCATCCGTGCTCCGCCTGCGAAAGCAGGTCGGCAGCCACGAAGGCAGCGTTGGCCTGTCCGTCGGCAATCACGCACACCTCTGATGGGCCTGCCGGCATGTCGATGGCCACGTCGCCTTCGGCCACAAGCTGCTTGGCAGCCATCACGTATTGGTTGCCCGGCCCGAAAATCTTGTCAACCTTAGGCACTGTTTCCGTGCCGTAGGCCAAGGCTGCGATGGCTTGCGCCCCACCCACCTTGTAGACTTTCGACACTCCCGCAAGCTCGGCTGCCACGAGGATGGCGGCGTTCACCCGGCCGTCACGCCCCGGAGGAGTGCATAGCACAATCTCCCTGCACCCCGCAATCTTGGCGGGTGTGGCCAGCATCAGCACGGTGCTGAACAGTGGTGCAGTGCCCCCCGGCACGTACAGTCCCACGCGCTCTATCGCCACGCTGCGTTGCCAGCACGTCACTCCGGGCTGCGTCTCCACGGGGTGGCCTTCAAATCGTTGCGCCTCATGGAATGCCTTGATGTTGTGGTGGGCTGTGGCCATTGCCTCAAGCAGTTCCTTGCCCACGGTGGCCTTTGCCTCGGCTTTCTCTTCTTCGCTCACGGCAATGCTGTCGAGGCTCACATGGTCGAAGCGTTCTGAGTATTTTTTGAGGGCGTTGTCGCCATTGGCTTTTACGTCGTCGAGCACCTCTCTCACCGTTGAGTGCAAGTGGCTCACGTCTATCCGGGGGCGTTCCGTGATGGAGGCCCACTGCTCTTTCTCTGGGTTTCTTATGATGTCCATGTGTGGCGGGTCAAAGAATCATCTTCTCTATGGGCGTAACGAGTATGCCTTGCGCCCCCATTTCCTTCAGCTTTCCAATGATTTCCCAGAAGCATTTCTGGTCGAGCACCGTGTGTACGGAGCACCACTGTTCGTCAGCCAGTGGTATCACCGTGGGACTTTTCAGTCCCGGCAGCACACTGACAATCTCCGCAAGGCGTGCCTTGGGTGCGTTCATGCGCACATATTTCTTGTCTTCGGCGTTGCGCACGGCCTCGAAGCGGAACAGCATTTCGTGCAGCGTGGCGCGCTTCTCTTCGTCCATCTGCCTGCATCCGATGAGCACCGCCTCGCTTTCCATCACCACTTCCACCTCCTTCAGGTTGTTGCTCACGAGCGTGGAGCCACTGCTAACGATGTCGAATATGCCGTCGGCGAGTCCTATTCCCGGGGCAATCTCCACGCTTCCCGCTATCACGTGTATGTCGGCATGTACGCCCTTGCCCTCCAGATGTCGGCGTAGTATGTTGGGGTATGACGTTGCTATCTTCTTGCCCTCAAACCAACTGATGTCCTTGTAGTCTGCGGCCTTGGGTATGGCGAGCGACAGCCGGCAGCGGCTGAAGCCGAGACGGCTGATTATTTCGGCATCCTCCTCGCGTTCGGCAAATTCGTTTTCGCCCACTACGCCAATGTCGGCCACACCCGACGCGACGCTTTGCGGTATGTCATCGTCGCGCAGGTAGAGCACCTCGAGCGGAAAGTTGGCTGCCTCGGTGAGCAGAGTGCGCTTGCTTGGGTTGATCTTTATGTCTGCCTCGGCAAGCAGTTGCATTGTTTCGTCGTATAGTCGTCCCTTTGATTGTACTGCGATTCGTAACATCTATATACGCATTTTGAATGAATCGGTGGCAAAATTACGCAAAAAGATGCTATTCTGCAAGTTTTTGTCCGTTTTTGCATGATAATCCTAAAGCGTCCGAACGTCCATGCAAAAGTACGACCAAACTGCACCAATGCTGCCACGGCAGACGATGGCAGCGTCTGAATTCGGCATCGTCTCGCCTGTCTCATAGGGCACATGGCCTGCCTTCTCGGCTCATGCCGTCACGTCCCCATGCTCTCAATCCTCTTCCGAACCATCGCTTTTGAGCAGCGGCAGGGAGATGTGGTAACGCACGGCGAGGAAGCGAATGACGCACGTCAGGGCGAAGCTCGCCACCACCGTGAGCTGCAAGGGGCAGCCCAGAGAGGCCATTCCCCAATAGACCACGCCGCCCGCGACGCTGGCCAATGCGTAGATTTCCTTTCGGAGAATCACCGGTTCGTTGTTTAGCAAGATGTCGCGGATGACTCCTCCCGCTGCTCCCGTGATGCAGCCCATGATTATCGCCACCCAAAATGGCTGGCCAAATTCGAGGCTTTTCTGTATGCCTGCTATCGTGAAGAGAGCCAGCCCAAACGTGTCGAACACGAACCAAGCGTTTTGCAGCCGCTCCATGTAGCGCGAAAACGCAATCACCGTGGCCAAGGCAGCAGCCGTACAGACCATGTAGCGCGGGTCGGTCATCCAAAACGGCGTTGCGCCGAGCATCACGTCGCGTATCGTTCCGCCTCCTATTGCCACGGCAATGCCGCACACATAGCCCCCGAACCAGTCGAAATGTTTTGCCGCCGCGTGGCGTATGCCGGATATGGCGAAAGCAAACGTTCCCAGAAACTCTATGAGCTGCTGGGCGGTGGCTATTGTCTGTGTCTCCATTTCTCAGCCAACCACATTGACGGGCGTGCCCGCGACGAAAGCCTCCAGATTGTCTGCGGCCATGCGCATGAGCCGCGTGCGAGCCTCATAAGTGGCCCACGCAATGTGTGGCGTGACGAAAGCGTTGGGCGCGGAAAGCAGCGGACTGTCCTGACGTGGAGGCTCCTGCCCCATCACGTCGGCTCCATAGCCTGCCAAATGGCCGGAGGCCAGAGCCTCTGCCACGTCCTCTTCCACCACAAGCTGGCCACGGCCAGTGTTGATCAGGATTGAGCCACGCTTCATCTTGCCTATTGTCTCGGCGTTGATCATGCCCCTCGTGTTCTCGTTGAGGGGGCAGTGGAGCGTGAGCACGTCGCTCGTCCCGAGCAGTCCGGTGAACGTCGTCTTCTGTATGCCGTCCGGCAGCGATGCCGAATGCTTGCTGGTGCAGGCAAACACGTCCATGCCAAACTCGCGGGCGATGCGTGCCACTTTCTTTCCGATGTTGCCCAGCCCCACGATGCCGATGGTCTTGCCGGCCAGTTCGGCCAGAGGCGTGTCCCAATAGCAGAAATCCGGGTTTCGGCTCCAGCGTCCTTCGCGGTTGAGGCGTGCGTAATGCCCCACGCGGTTGGTTATGTTTAGGATGTGCGCAAAGGTCATCTGCGCCACGCTGTCGGTGCTGTAGGCCGGTATGTTCGTCACGGTGATGGCGCGCTTTCGGGCTGCCTCCACGTCCACGACGTTGTAGCCGGTGGCCAGCACGCCGATGTAGCGCAACTGCGGAAGCCGCTCCATGTCCTCGCCGCCTATCGCCACCTTGTTGGTGAGCAGGGCGTTAGCCCCTTTGGCGCGTTCGAGCAGCTGCCCGGGAGCCGTGCGGTCGTAGACCGTGACATCCCCAACCTTTTCCAAAGCGTCCCACGAGAGGTCGCCAGGGTTCACGGAGTATCCGTCTAAAACAACTATTTTCATTTCTTCTTTTGTTTCATTCTTTGAATCTTTCGCCCCAAAGGTCGGCCATGCGCTGCGACAATTTGTCCTCGGCGGGATTGCGCTGCGAATGCCAGATGCGCTCTCCGGCAAGTTCGTCAGGCAGGTATTGCTGGCGGGCGAAGTTTCCGGGATGGTCGTGTGGATATATATACCCGTCATGATAGCCCAATTCTTTCATCAGCTTCGTAGGCGCATTGCGCAGGTGCAGCGGCACGGGCTGGTTGCCGGTGGCTCTCACAAGCCCCAATGCCTTATCGATGCCGAGGTATGCCGAATTGCTCTTGGGGCTGGTGGCGAGGTAGACCGTGGCCTCGGCCAGCGGTATTCGTCCCTCCGGCCACCCTATTTTCGCAACGGAATCAAAGGCGGCGTTGGCCAGCAGGAGGGCGTTCGGGTTTGCCAGTCCGATGTCTTCCGACGCACTGATGACGAGCCTCCGCGCTATGAACTTAGGGTCTTCGCCACCCTCTATCATCCGCGCCAGCCAATAGAGAGCCGCATCGGGGTCGCTGCCGCGTATGCTCTTGATGTAGGCCGATATGATGTCGTAGTGCATGTCGCCGTCCTTGTCGTAGGCGAGCGGATTCTGTTGCAGTCTGTCGGCCACCACGTCATCCGTCACGACCACGGCCTCGCCCTCCGGCGTGGCTTCCACCAAGAGTTCAAGGATGTTGAGCAGCTTGCGTGCATCGCCTCCGCTGTATCTCAACATTGCGTCGGTCTGGCGCAGTTCCACGCGCCGCCGGCTCAACTCCGCATCGGTCTCCACGGCACGGTGCAGCAACGTGAGCAGGTCGTCCTTGCCCAAGGGCTGCAACACGTATATCTGACAGCGGGACAGCAGCGGCCTGATCACCTCAAACGAGGGGTTCTCCGTGGTTGCCCCTATGAGCGTGATGATGCCCTTTTCCACCGCGCCGAGCAGCGAATCTTGCTGTGACTTGCTGAAACGATGTATCTCGTCGATGAACAGGATTGGCGATGCCGCGTTGAAATACTGTCCGCGCCGAGCCTTGTCTATCACCTCCCGCACATCCTTCACGCCGCTCGTCACCGCGCTGAGCGTGAAGAACGGGGTTTCAAGGCGGTTGGCAATTATCTGCGCAAGAGTGGTCTTGCCAACACCCGGAGGCCCCCACAGGATGAACGACGATATGTGCCCTGCGTCTATCATCTTACGCAGGACCGCCCCCTCGCCCACCAAATGTTTCTGCCCGATGTATTCGTCGAGCGTGCGAGGCCTCATTCTCTCGGCTAACGGCTGTGGCATGGCAAGGGCAAAATTACGAAATTAATCACGAAACGGGAAACCGCAGTTGCAGAAAATCGTTACACGCGCCTAAGTTTCATGGCTTGGAAACAACTGGGCGGCAGCTGTCGGAACTTCCGCCCACGGCTGCCTCGCCAAACGAACGGTGCGAATTGCCATTACTTGCGGATATGCAACTAAAAACAACCGTTGGCTTGCCGTTTTCCCGTATGTGTCATATTGCAGGCTGAAACAGCATTAATTGCAGTGCAATAAGGCATTAAATGGAGGCCAACGAGGCAGGTATTGCGGTGCAAAACCATAGGTTTTGCAATTCACTGAACGTCATACGGTTGACAGAAGCAAGCCCCGTCACTGCCGTTAACACAATTATGTTAACGGCAGTGCGTGCCTGTTTGCTGTCGCAGTGCTTTTTGGCTGATTGCAGACAATCATCAAAGCCTGCCCACAAGTCA
>CAZURD010000050.1:0-17890 GCA_964623445.1 uncultured Prevotella sp.
CTGCAAATATAGTGAAAGGTGAGCGCAAAGAGAAATGAAAAGCGAAGATTTTCATTTCTGAATGGTATGCTTTCTCGATAAAGGCAAAGTCCAACAAGCAAGTACAATGCCCTTTGAGAAATTGATATATCTGTGGTGCTGGGGATAGTTGCGGCGCACGTGACGGATCAATACCACTGCACAGCGTTGCTGTAGCTGCTGCGTTTGTCGTATTTCAGCACGTCTGTCAGAGTGGCCGCATTGCATCGGAATGAGAAGTTGTAGCTCGTGTATGGCGAGAGAACCACCGAGCACGACATGTTGAAACAATGCAGGTCGCGCGACAACGAGGCCGTGGTCATTGAGATTTTCTTGTTCACGAAGTCATAACCAGAAGAGAAACTTATGTTCCATCCATCGCTCAACCTCACGTTGCCGCTGAAGTTTAGCGTTTGGGTTATGGCATAGGGGTAGCGCATCTTGTCGTAGTTGAAGTCACCGCCCGTATTCTCACTCATGGATATACCATAGCCGAGGCTGAGTGACCACGGGATGCTGAACGCCATGTAGCCGTCTTCGTCGGTCTCCACCTTGCCTGCGTTCTCCTTGCGTGCGCCGCGCTGTCCTTGCTGCAAGGTCTTGTCTTCGTTTGTCTCGCGGTCTGAGTCGTCCTCCTCGTAGTTTTCGTCTTCCTTCTTGCCCTTGCTGCGCCGCTCGCCGCGCAGCCACTTGATGAAATTCATAACCTTAGTGTTGTTGAGCGTATAGGAGAGATTTTGTGACATACCTTGGAATCGGCCGAATTTGCCTTGGCTGTACAGCGTGGTGTGGTTACTAAGGTACGGGTTACCGTCCTCATCAAGCTCATAGGCGTAGGTGGCAAAGGTCGCGTTAATGTTCAAGGTGTAACTACTGGTGAGCTTCAGGCGAAGTCTGGTCGAAAGGTCACTCCATGGCCGCGTGTCGGTGGCTAAGTTGTACGACATACTTGCACCAAGCTCATCAATAATGCTTATTTTCTTGTAGCCAGTGGTGTCGCGGTCGGAACGCACTTTCATCTCGATGTTGTTTGAAATGTCCACAGATACGCTTCCTGTCTTGCCGCTTCCCGGCACGCCAAATAGCCCGTTGGAGTATGGCGAATATTCCACGAGCGTCACGTTGCCCTCCTCATCAGTCTTCTGGTACGTTTTATAGTATCCGTAGCGGCTTGAACTAAAGTCTGGCGCATAGCTGAAGCTCACCTGTGGGGTGAACACATGACGTATAGCCACAATCTTGTCACCGAATATTTTCTTCCACGGGACGTACATGCCGTAGAGCTTTGTGGATGCGGTGAGGCTTAAACTCCAGTTGTATATGTTGTAGAATCCGTCGATGGTATCAGTCACTTCGCATTGGTTCTCCTCGTCCCACGAGCGCATCACCTTGGTTGTGTACATCCTGTCGGTGAACGACAGCTGCGGGTTTATGCTCAGGTATCCGAAGAGTGTGAAGTTGGCGTTGATTGGCACAGAGTGCTGCATACCGTTGCGCCAGTCTCGCGTCAGGCTGGAGTGAAATAGCTGGTCTTCCTTGGTTGTTATGGAGTTGCTCAATTGGCCGGTGTAGCTCACGGATATTTTCTCGTACCACCGTTCCTTGCCAACGGAATTCGCTCGCTTGAAAGGGTAGAAGCGGCTGATGGATATGTTGACATCGGGCATAGTGAGCGATATTGTGGAGTCCCTCGTGTTCTGGTTGAGGTTCATCGTGGTGCTGATGGTCATGCCAATGCTTGAGAATGTGTTGGTCATGCTCACCGACGATGTTCTCGTGCTTTGCGTGTAGCTTTGCGGGTTGTACATACTTGTGAGGTTGTTGCGCTCATAGCTGCTTGTGGCAAAGTTCACGCTTGCCGACAGTGTGCGGTAGGGATTGGCCTTGGCATCCTGCTTGTGGCTCCACTGTATCTTGAAACTGGTCTGCTTGGTGTAGTCTGGCATGTTCTTCTCACCGCTCACCGAGTTCTGGTAACTGGCGTAGAAGCTGCCGCTGAAGCGGTAGCGTTTGCGGTAATTGGAAGCCGCAGAGAGACCCCATGAGCCTTTGGTGTAAATCTCGCCAAGCACTTTGAGGTCGATTTTGTCGTTTATGGCAAAGTAGTATCCTCCGTCGCGCAGGTAGAATCCCCGGCTGGTCTCGTCGCCATAGGTCGGCATGATGAATCCGCTGGAGTAGCTTTTAGTGAATGGGAAGAAGCCGTAAGGGATGGCTAATGGCAGCGGCACGTCGGCGATGACGAGGTAAGCAGGGCCGAATACGACATCCTTGCCTGGTCTAACCTTGGCTCGCGACAAAGCAATGTAAAAATCGGGGTGAGCCAGTTCGCACGTTGTATAACGCCCGTGTTGCAGGAAAAGTTCGCCGGTAGAGATGCGCTTGGACAGTTCACTGGTGAGATAACCGTCCTGCTGGGCTGTGTACACCTCACTGATGAGACCCTTCTTCGTCTTGAAATTGAATGACATGGTGTCGCTTTCATAAGTGTCGCTTCCCATGACAAATATTGGTGTGCCGTAGATTGTGCCCGTGGTGTCTTGCGCTCCCGTGGCGTGAACGAGGCTGCTGTCTATCTGGATGTGTACCTTCTCACTTTCCAAATCCATGTTCTCATACTTCACGTGCGCGTCACCAAAAAGAAACGCAGCCCCCGTCGGGCCTTCGTATATGATGGAGTCCACCGCCGAATAGGTCACGGGAGCATCTATCCCGTTTTTCTTCTGACGGTTGATGCTGTCGTAGGCGAGTGAGTCGTCTATGGCTTTGTTGTGGTGGTAGATGGCGAGTTGCAGGGAGTCCATCTTCGTTGTGTCAATCCCTTTCGGCTTATTCTTCTCTTTCTCCATGGCAAGCCACACCTCGTTCAGGTCTGGCAGGCTTTCGGCGGTGGTATCGCGGCTGTTAGCCCGCAATAGTTCGGACGCTATGCTTACTGCGGCTATTGGCGAGTCGGTTTTCAAGAACGTCTCCGCCAATTGGAATTGGGCTGCTTTCGTGGCCACTATTGCCGGCGGATTACTGTCGGTTGGCTGCGTGAGAGTATCTGTTTGTGTGGAGTTCTTCGCCTTTGGGAAGAACTCGGGAGGCACTGCCGCCATAACGAAAACGATGGCGAAAAGCATCAAAAAAATCAATGTCTCTTTTCTCACGGCTGCAAAATTACTTATAAAAAGGCGAATTCCGTTATTGCTTTCCATAATTTAACTTTGTTAGTTATGCCCATTTTAGCCTCGACCGTGATGGGGACGTATATGGCTGTTAAGGCGTTGTTTTAAAAATTCTTAACCAATGAATGTGCTTATTGAGCCGAAAAAGGGCTACCTTTGTAGCCCAAACGAAATAAGACCAAAGCTGAAAAGCGTGAAAGTAAAGGAAGTGTTGAGTGCCCTTGAACGATTCGCGCCTTTGCCCTTGCAGGAAGACTGGGACAATGCCGGCCTGCAAGTAGGATTGACAGAGGCGGAAGTATCAGGGGCTTTATTGTGCCTTGACGTGACGGAGGCTGTCATAGACGAAGCTGTAGACAGAGGTTTCAACCTCGTTGTGTCCCACCATCCATTGCTGTTTCATGGACTGAAGCAGATTTCCGATGCCGACAGTGTGCAGCGCACGGTACGCAAGGCCATTGAGAATGGAGTGGCGGTGGTGTCGATGCACACCAATTTCGACAATGCCCCCGGTGGCGTCAACTTCAAGATGGCCGAGAAAATGGGACTTACGCAGCTCCGCTTCTTTGCTCCACGGAGTGCAGCAGGGATAGACGGCGGCAGTGGCGTGGTGGGTCGTTTTGAACATCCCATGTCGTCGGCCGACTTTGTGTCAGCCATAAAGAGGCTGTTTTCAGTGGAGTGCGCCTTTTGCAACGAATTGCTGCGGCGACCTGTGCAGACTGTAGCTTTATGCGGCGGGGCAGGCGACTTCCTTCTTGGCGAAGCCATAAAGGCCGGTGCCGATGCCTTTGTCACAGGCGAAATGCACTACCATCAGTATTTCGGACATGAGCAGGAAATACAGATATGCGTCATTGGCCACTACCAAAGCGAGCAATATACACCAGAGATATTTGAGACAATAATCAGCGAGGCGTGTCCGACGCTGCCGCTTGCCGTGGCGCGGACAGTCACCAATCCCATAATGTATTTGTAACATGGCAAAAAAAGATCCAACAGAATTGTCGGTCGAGGAGAGGTTGAAAACACTCTATCAGCTACAGACCACCCTTTCGGCCATCGATGAGAAGAAAGCGCTTAGAGGCGAATTGCCCCTTGAAGTGCAAGACCTTGAGGACGAGATTGAGGGCCTCACGATACGCATAGACAAAATCAAGCGTGAGATTGACGAGTTCCAGAAGGCCGTCAACCTGAAGAAGGGCGAGATAATGGAGGCTCAAGCCAGTGTCGACCGCTATAAAACGCAACTTAACGATGTGAAGAACAATCGTGAGTACGACACTCTCAGCAAAGAGATTGAGTTCCAAACGCTTGAGATTGAGCTTTGCAACAAGAAGATTCGCGAGGCTCAGGTGAGCATTGAGGAAAAGTCGGCGGAGCTACAGGCCAACGAGAACACCATCAACGACCGCCGCAACGACCTCGAAGTGAAGCGGAGCGAGCTTGACGAGATTATGGAGGAGACGCGCGTTGAGGAAGAAAAGCTCAAAGAGAAAGTCGTTGAACTGGAGGCCAAGATAGAGCCTCGGTTGCTCGCTTCGTTCAAGCGCATACGCAAAAACGCCCGCAATGGCTTGGGAATAGTCTACGTGCAGCGCGATGCCTGTGGCGGTTGCTTCAACAAGATTCCCCCACAGAGGCAGCTTGACATAAAGATGCACAAGAAAGTCATTGTCTGCGAGTATTGCGGCCGCATCATAATCGACCCCGAACTGGCTGGCGTGAAAGCGGCTGCCGCACCTACAGACGACAAGAAGAAGGCTGCAACGCGCAAGCGCGCAATACGCAAGACAGTGAAGAAAGCCGACGACGAAGCCGTGCCAGAGTTTGAATAAGCATCCTTTTCGGCAAGCCGGCTGTGCTTGCCCCGAAAAGGGAATGCCGCTACGTGGCGCGACACATTGGGTGTCGCCTCACGTAGCGGCATTCTTTTTACTGTGGCGTATGGTGCGAACGGCGTGCGACCATTCACGCCTATGGATTGTAGGTCAATCCACAACTTGATAGTATAGCACTTTCTTCAAGCCCGGACAACTCATGTAGCGAGCCTTGGAACCAATGATGAATATGAGCTTGTTCCACAGTTCCGGGTTGTCTTCAAGGTTCAATGCCGCCCTTACGTCCTTGTAATCGGTGAGGCATACGGGGAAGAGGTCATCATCGGTGGCATACTGGAAGTTCACCGTGTCGACAGGTTCATCGGCAAGGATTATTGCCGTGCTGCCTTCAAACGGCGGCTTAAAGTCGGCATTCGACATCGCACGGGTGCATGATGCCACGATATATCCTCTCACACAAATGACTTCGCCCACCGTGGCATCCTGCGCCTCGGCCACGGTCAGGTATTCAATGTTGGACGTGTCAGCGTCTATCACATCCTTGTTGCCGCTTGTTCCTCCACTGCCTTGCGTCGTTCCGTCTTCCTCGCCTGTGATGATTGCCTTTTCGCAGCCTACGGCGAGAACACTGCAAAGAATCATGGCAGCCAGCCTAAGTGTGTCCATTCTGTGGTAATAAATTATATGTAAGGGTTTTCAATGATTTTTATGGATGACGGGCTTGATACGTTCCCATGACCCGTGACCAACGGTGTGGAGGCACGTGTGTGGTATGTCTGCCTCGTCGCTCTTGTGCGCAACGTGCGAGGCGGGGCGTTCCTCCGCAGATTACGTTCAGTGGTTCACGCCATATCCGAACAGGGCGAAGTCGCCTTTCAGTGGGTCGTCGGGGAAAATCTCAGCCATGACCTTGGTCAGCCGCAGTGCCGAAGCCATCGAGGCGTTGCGGCTTTTGAGCAGACCAAGGCGGCAAGCCTCCTGCAACACATGTGTGTCCATCGGCATGATGAGAGTGCGTTTGTCTATGGCATCACTCCACAGCCCGAGGTCTACTGGCGAGTTGTCGCGCACCATCCACCGCAGAAACATGCAGACGCGCTTGCAGGCCGATGTCGTGTCTTTCGGCACGATTGTCTCTACCCCCTGCATTGCGAAATGTCCGGTGATGGCTTTCACTGCACCAAGGCCGTCGGTTGCGGTCTGTCTTATGTAGTTGCCCATCGTCTCGTACTCACAGAGCAGGATTCGCAAGGCTCTCAGGAAAGAGTTCATCGTGTGGTATGTGTACAGTCTGTAGTAGCATACCGACGCATCGTCGGGCACATCGCGTTCAAATGTCCCCGTTTTTACCCATCCAAGCACATCGCCGCCTGCGCAGTCGAGCACGTATTGGATCTTTGGAAAAAACTGTTTCCTGCTCCCGTAGCTCAGACATGAGGCGATGAATGCCGTCACTTCGCGGTTGGCATCGCCCGTCACTTTGTGCATGAAACGGCTTGGGTCTGTTTTCAGAAATTCCTCCGTTTCGTATCGTGAGGCATATTCCGCAAGCAGAGATTTCAATTCTTCCATGTTGGAACAGGAAAGAATGCGACCGGGAACACAGGGCATTGTTGATTGGCGAGCCTCCATGTTCCCGGTCGGTGTCCTTATTTATCGATTCTGTTGGGAATCAGAAAATGGTCTTCACAGCCTCGAGCATACCTTTCTCCTTGATGAGGTCGAGGTATTGCTTTACGAGAGCGTTGAGTCCCTTGATGTCATTGAGGTTCTCGCCCCATATCGACGTTTCGCCAAGCACTCCGTCGGCAACTTTCTGAGTGTCGCCCGTTGCCCACAGCTTGCTAAGCAAATCAAGAATTTCCGGCGAGTCTTGGGGCACGATTTCAGTGCCATCTTCGCGCTTGCCTCCCTTGTAGTAGGTGATGATGGCAGCCAGACCGAACACAAGTCCCTTTGGCAGCTCTCCCTTGCGCTCCAGATAAGTCTTCACTCCTGGCAGGTCGCGGGCGCAGTATTTCGGGAACGAGTTGAGCATGATGCTCGTAACCTGATGATCTACATAAGGATTGTCGAAGCGTTCGAGCACGTCTTTTGCGAATTTCTCAAGCTCTTCCATGGGCAGGTCGAGCGTCTGCATCAACTCATCGAACTGCACCTTGTGTATGTACTTCCCGATTACCTCGTGGTTGCAAGCGTCGCGCACGATGTTCACTCCGCTGAGGAAAGCCACCGGCGAGAGCACCGTGTGCGGGCCGTTGAGCAGCGTGACCTTGCGCTTGTGGTAAGGCTCTTCCGACGGTACGAAGAGCACATGCAGGCCGGCCTTGTCGGCGGGGAACTCCTTGGCCACCTCTTTCGGGGCTTCAATCACCCAAAGGTGGAAGTTCTCCGCCTGCACCACGAGATTGTCGCGATAGCTGATTCTCTCTTGTATCTGTGCAATCTCCTTGCGCGGGAAGCCCGGCACAATGCGATCCACAAGTGTGGCGTAGACACCGCAGCTCTCATCGAACCACTGTTTGAACTCCTTGGGCAGCTTCCACAGTTCGATGTACTTGTTTATGCAATCCTTCAGCACGTGGCCGTTGAGGAAAATCAGCTCGCAGGGGAATATGATGAGACCCTTGGTGGGGTCGCCGTTGAACGTCTGCCAGCGGCGGTAGAGCAGTTGCACGAGCCTTCCGGGATAGGAAGAGGCCGGGGCGTCGGTGAGTTTGCACGAGGGGTCGAAAGCTATGCCGGCTTCCGTCGTGTTCGAGATGACGAAGCGTATTTCAGGCTGGTCGGCCAATGCCATGAAAGCTGCGTTCTGCGTGTATGGGTTGATAGCACGGCTCACAACGTCGATGCGCTCAATCGTGTTCACGGGTTTTCCGTTCTCGCGTCCTTGCAGGTTGACGTGGTAGAGGCAGTCTTGCCCATTGAGCATGTCCACCATTCCGTGCTCCAGCGGCTGCACGATGACCACCGAACCGTTGAAATCGGTCTTCTGGTCCATGTGCCAGATTATCCAGTCAACGAAAGCACGCAAGAAGTTGCCCTCTCCAAATTGGATCACCTTCTCGGGCATAACGCTCTTCGGCGCAAATTGTTTGTTTAACGGTTTCATAATAGATTTCTATGTGTTTGCTGTATTTGTTTTCAGTTAGTTGGCTACGGTGTCGCGCTCCATGTGGCGTGCGGCTGTGTTGTCGCCGTTCCGAGCGTGATGTTTAGTCTAATGCAAAGATAGTTCTATTCCGCCAATGTTGCAAGTTTTTGCGGCAATATTTGCAACGTAAACCTTTGCGGATGAGAGGATGTCATGGGCGCGTTCCGGGCGGACGCGATGGAGCGTCGCTTCATCGCACGCAGCAAGGCTGTGGCGTTTGCAGCCGGAAAACCAATGAGGGGAAACAGATGTCTCGCCTGCTTGCCACGGTGCATTGAATGTGGTGCATTTGCCATGCGAGTTCGAGAACAAGATGCAGGCATGAAAGTCCCGTTCCAAATCGCCCACGTTAACATAAAAACGTTAACGGGAGCAATCGCAGTCGTTTTATGCAACATCTTGAAAGACAATGGTTTGCAATAGATGCCTTATTGAGCGGCAAAACGGCATTTATTGCACTGCAACGAATGCCTTATCGCGGTGCAACAAGGCATCCGTTGCAGTGCGATAAGGCATTGAATGGAAACAGCGGCAATAAGCTCGCGTTTTAGTTGCGCATTTGCAACCATAATGATGGTTTGTCGGAAGGCCATGAAACGTCCGATAACGAAAAAGGGACGGCCAAACAGCTCGGCCGTCCCAATGCGCTATCCTATTATCCTTCTACTTATTTATGAGTAAATACCTTTTGAAAGATGGCCGAGACACGCTTGCCTCGGAACTCTAACCTTGTATATAAACTAAAATCACTATGATAAATTAATGAAAACGTTTCTGGTTTGCAATCAGTCACGACCTCTGCGGCCTTTCTCCTGGTCGGCCTTGTATGCCTCGTACTGGTCGGCTGTCATTATCTCTTGCAGCTCCTTGTCGTAGGCCTCCATCGTGGCTTTCATCTCCTCCATGTTCTTCTGCATCTCGGCACGTTGCTCCTCCGTCATTTCCGGACGCTGCCTGCGTGCACTGTCACCCATTTCGGGGCGTGGTCTTTCACCTCCTTCACGCATTGGCATCGGAGCGCGGCCACCGCCGCGCGGCATCATCATGTCGGCATACTTCTTGTTCAGTTCGAGCAGCTTGGCGGTCTGGTCGTCGTCAAGTCCATATTTCTTGGCCACCATTTCAGTGCGCTTCTGGGTCATGTCATCATTTGTCTGACCCTGTTCCTGTGCAGTAGCCGTGCCCAATGCCAAGGCAGCAAGAGCCACAATCATTGTCAATCTTTTCATCCTTTCTCCTTTCGTCAGTATGTTCAACAAAGGGCTTTTGTCTTTGCCCGATTATGTGACGGCCATTGGCTACAAGAGTTTAAGCCACGCAAGCGTATTAAACTTATTTTCACTGCATTTTAAGTCCATTTCACGTTTTTGTCATCCTCATGCGTGGCGCATCTGAGGGAAATCTCCTTTAACTCTATTGAGAGGAGAAGGAGGAATACATAAAAGGACTCATTTCCTTATTAAGGACAGTCACCGTATTTGACTTTCCTATGCACTGGGCGTAAAAAATCGCATTCTTTGTATATCTTTGCAGTGCGAACCCGTTGCCAATGCGCGGCATACGTGGCAAGAGACAAAAAGGAAGAACGACATGAAAACACTGTCACTCGTTGCTGTCATGGCTGTTGTCGTGATGCTCTGCGGCGGATGCGGGGACGGGGAGACCGTCTCTGGGGAGGCCGAATGCGATTCTCTGCCCATGCTTGTGGCGCAGGTGAAGAAATGCTCGCAACTGTACACGGCAGAATGCAGCGTGCGCAAGATTGTCACATACGATGACATCATGCGCCTGCATGGCAACATGTTCAGTCGCGACTTCAACATCGCACTGCCAATAGGCGACCGGAAAATAGCCATACCTATTGAGGCAACGCTGAAGGCATACGTGGATTTCAGCGGCTTCTCCGAGCGCAACGTGCAACGCAACGGCGACAAACTGACAATCATACTGCCCGACCCGAAAGTGGTGCTGACTTCATCGAAGGTAGACCATGAGGGCACGAAAGAGTATGTCTCGCTGGTGCGTTCCCATTTCACGGATGCCGAGATGGGAGAACTGGAACGGCAGGGGCGGCAAGCCATAATCGAGTCTTCGGCGCAGATGGGCATTGTTGAGACAGCCCGCGAGAGTGCAGCCCGCGTGCTCATACCCATGCTGGCACTGATGGGGTATGACAAGGAGAACATCACCGTGACCTTCAGGAATGGTTTTCGCCCGGACGACATCGGCGCATTGATTGACAATACAACCATCGAGCAATGATAATACCCCCAAAGACTTTTGCACGGCTGTTGCGCGTTGCCTTGCCCGTGGTGGCGATAGCCATTGTAGGCGTACTGCTGTGGGTGTGTGGCGTGGTACGGAGGCCAAGCATCAAACTTTCCTCCGACCATCGCATAGGGCCTACCGCAGAGAAGATAGAGGAACTGAAAGCCATCGGGCAATGGGAATTTCTCACCATCAGCGACGAGCAACTCGTGGACACCGTGCGGCGGGGACTGCTCTCCGATGACCATTTGGCCCGTATATATTATGGTACGATGCGCCTTGGCATCGACCTCAGCGAAGTTCGCCCAGGCTGGATTGTGGCGCACGGCGATTCTGTTGGCGTGACGTTGCCACCCATAAAGTTGCTTGACGAGAGATTCATAGACGAGGCACGCACACGGCCATTCGCTGAAAGCGGCCGATGGACAGCCGCTGACCGCGAGGCTCTCTATGAACGGGCGCATTGTGCCATGCTGCGCCACGGTCTTTCGCAGGCCAACATCCGGAGTGCGGAGAACAACGCCGATGCGCAGTTCAGGGCGATGCTCCGCGCCATGGGGTTTGAGAACATCACTATAAGGTTTGAGCGTTTACAGGCTCGCTGAACATTTACGTGCCGACAATGATGGCGCGGCGATGCAAATGCGCAAAGGATAAAGGTCGGCCTTACACCGTCCGTTCTCGGCGTAATAACGGCCTAATGGCCGATTTGGGTTTATTACAGTGCCTCATAAGTCCGCTTCCTCCTGATGTAATATTGCCAAAGCAAGGAATACGACTTGCGCTCCGGCACATCGGTAACGACAGCGGAAGACTGTATGCGTTGCCTGTCGGCATCGAACTCATGGCACCACCGCTTGAACTCCCTGCGAGCACGCACCACAGCCTTGAAATCGCCAAGGCTACGGCCAAGCACAAGCATCTCTATTGCCGCAAGCCAATCCAATGCCCACCGCACACGCATCACATGCTCCAACTCACCGTCGGGCAGGCATTTATAGAGCATCGTCAGATTGTTCCTGAAGTTAAGGAACGTTTTCATCGGATTGCCCTTGGGCAATGTTCCGCCCCCAAGGTGGTAGACTACGCTCTGCGGTACACACCACACCTCACGCCCCATAAGCCTCAGCCGCCAACACAGCTCTATCTCCTCATTGTGGGCAAAGAAACGGGCATCGAGGCCACCAGCCGCCCAATAGTCATCGGAACGCACCATCATGGCCGCCCCCGTGGCCCACATCACCGGCAATGGGTCGTCATACTGACCGTGGTCGGCCTCTACCACATTGAAAATGCGGCCACGGCAGAATGGGTATCCATAGCGATCGATGAAGCCGCCGCAGGCTCCGGCATACTCAAAACGGCTATGGTCTGCGACCGAAAGCAGCTTTGGCTGGCAGGCTGCCACATTCGGATGGGCATCCATGAAACTGACAAGCGGGTCGAGCCAACCACGCTCCACCTCCACATCGGAGTTAAGCAAAACATAATACTGGGCCTTGACCTGAGCCAACGCCTTGTTGTAGCCTTCGGCAAACCCCCAGTTGCGGTCGAGGCGGAGCACCCGACACTCGCCAAACACCTCCGACAAAAGGCGCAAGGAGTCGTCCGTGGAAGCATTGTCCGCCACGTACACAACGGCATCGGGACGCGCATTGCGCACAACCGACGGCAGAAAGCGGCGCATCATGGCCGCGCCGTTCCAATTGAGAATCACTATTGCTACCTTATCCATCTATAATCGTGGCCTTGAGAGCTGTGTTGTCTGAATTGAATCCGCCAAGCCTAACATGCAAAATTTGGTTGTCAAGCTCGCAAGGTGACTGTGGGGGCAACTCGGCGCGTATGTAGTTTGGCGTGAATCCATGCATGGGATGCCCCTGTGGCGCACGTTCAAACAGCACATCGGCCTCCGCACCAACATGGAGAGAATAAAATTGGCGCAGCTTAGAGGCTGAAAGTTCAAGCAGACGTTGGCTCCGCTGCTTCTTGTCCTCGTCGTCAACAATATATGGTATGCGCAAGGCGGCAGTGCCGGGACGTTCGGAATAAGGGAACACATGAAGCTGGCTCACATCAAGCGAATTGAGAAAATCAAACGTCTGCTCAAAGAGAGCAGGCGTCTCGCCCCTGCATCCCACCATGACATCAACACCAATGAAAGCCGAAGGCATGGCCCGCTTGATGCGTTCCACACGGTCGCGGAAAAGCGCTGTGTCGTAATGGCGATGCATCAGGCGCAGCACTTCATCACTGCCGCTCTGCAACGGAATGTGGAAATGGGGCATGAAAGCACGGCTCGAAGCACAGAAATCCACAAGTTCATCGCTTATCAAGTCTGGCTCAAGACTGCTGATGCGATAGCGTGAAATGCCCTCCACCCCATCAAGAGCTTTCACCAAATCGACAAAGCGTTCACCCGTGGACTTGCCAAAGTCGCCAATGTTGACTCCCGTGAGTACAATCTCACGCCCGCCTTCGTCCGCCACCCGCTCGGCCATGGCCACAAGCGAGGCTATCGTGGGGTTGCGGCTAAAGCCACGTGCGTATGGTATGGTGCAATAGGTGCAGAAATAGTCGCACCCATCCTGCACTTTCAGGAAGTAGCGGGTGCGGTTTCCGCGCGCACAACTCGGTGCAAATGTCTTTATATCCTTTGTCTTCACAGTGTGGCTTTCATGCAAATGCCCATCGGCATTGCCTCCACTGTGAGTCATGCGCTCCACCACCATTTCCACAAGCCGTGCCTTCTCATTGGCACCAAGCACGAGATCCACACCCTCTATTGCACTCACACGAGCCGCATCACGCTGGGCATAGCATCCCGTGACAACGACAAAGGCACCTGGATTCTCGCGCACAAGACGGCGAATGGCTTGCCGGCACTTGTGGTCGGCCACCTCCGTCACAGTGCAAGTATTGATTACACACATGTCTGCCTGCTCACCCGAAACAGCTGTACGGACACCAAGCTCACTGAACTTGCGCTCAAACGTAGACGTTTCGGCAAAGTTCAACTTGCACCCCAACGTACAGTAAACAGCTATCTTGCCTCTAAGGGTTGTCTTGTCGGTCATATTAAATTGAATATGTCTGCCACATTGCAACGCCATGTGGATTCCATTGCGCAAAGGTAAGCATTTTTGCCTAAACCATCCCCTGCCCTCTTGCATTTTGAGGCATCTAAGGGTGAACGGCGAAAATTTAACAATCAAGAAACCATTGACAATCAACCATTTGCAAAAATGTTACCAAACAGAGGTCAAAAAAGTCGGCAGAAAAAGAACAACCTATTGAAAAAATACATACCTTTGCAGCGTTTTAATAAACGAATGATTGTTTTACAGACTAAAAAGCAAAGAAAATGAAGAAACTGGTATTTATGTTCGTAGCTATGGCAGCTATTTCGTTCGCTGCTTGTGGTGGTAACAAAGCCAATGAGGCCGCTCCCGTTGAGGAAGAGGTGCTTGTAGATGAGGTTGCTGAGCCGGTTGACTCCGTTGTCACTGACAGCATGGCCACCGACACAACTGCTGTTGTTGCCGAGACCGCCGAAGTTACGGAGTAATTCAAAACAGACATTGCAAACGCCGTCAACCCTTTTGGATTGACGGCGTTTTTTGTGCGCACAAACTAACAGGAAAAAGATAACGGGGTGGCATCGCAATACGTAACTAAATGCAATGCCACCCCGTTTAATGTCTCGCCGCCCTAAAGGCAAATGGCGACAAGAGCCACACGGAAATACCGTCTACTTGATTATGCCTTGTTCACGGAATATCTTGGCAAGAGCCTGCACACCCCGCTCCACCTGCTCCTCCGTATGAGTAGCCATAAGCGCGAAACGCACGAGCGTGTCTTGCGGTGCGCAAGCGGGCGGTATGACGGGGTTGATAAACACCCCCGCATCGAAAGCCAACTTCGTTACAAGGAACGTTTTGTCTATGTCGCGGACGTAAAGCGGAATGATTGGGCTTTCCGTGTCGCCAATCTCAAAGCCCTCCTCACGGAAACGGCGCAACGCATAGCGCGTGACTTTCCACAAATCATCAATGCGTTCGGGTTCAGCCTTCAATATATGCAAAGCCTCCAAGGCAGCCGCCGTGGCCGCAGGAGAGTTAGATGCGCTGAAGATATATGTGCGGCAAGTATGGCGCAAGAAGTTTATCGTATCGCTGTCAGAGGCGATAAAGCCACCTATGCTGGCCAACGACTTGGAGAACGTTCCCATGATGAGGTCCACCTCGTCCGTCAGTCCAAAATAGTCGCACACTCCCCTGCCCTCTTTTCCAAACACGCCAAGTCCATGTGCCTCATCCACCATGATGGAACAATTGTACTTGTGCTTCAGCTCCACAATCTCAGGCAGCTTGCAAAGATCGCCCTCCATTGAGAAAACGCCATCGACAACGATGAGCTTCACTGCCTCATGCGGAAGTCCCTTGAGAATGTTTTCAAGGTCTTCCATGTCATTGTGCTTGTAATGCAATTGCTTGGCAAACGACAAACGACGTCCATCCACGATGCTGGCATGATCGCGATCGTCACAAATGATGTAGTCACCACGCCCAACAACCACTGCAATGACACCGGCATTGACCGAAAAGCCCGTGGAGAAGCAGAGACAATCGTCCTTGCCTTCAAATTCAGCAAGCTCTTTCTCAAGCCTCACGTGCAAATCCAGAGTACCATTGAGGAATCTGCTTCCAGCACATCCTGAACCATAATTGTCAAGAGCTGCCTTTGCTGCGTCTATGATACGCTGGTCGCCCGTTAGCCCGGTGTAGGCGTTGGAGCCGAACATCAACACCTTGTGTCCCTCCATATCCACTTCCGTGCCCTGCTTGCTGGTTATGGCACGGAAATAAGGATAAACGCCCGCTTGCATATATTTCTGGGGCTCGCGATAGTTCCTGTATCTTTCTTGTAACTGTCCCATAAGCTTAAGGAATGTACCGTTTTCGATTAAACAGGCAGCAAAATTACACATTTTTGTCTAATTCGGTGCTTGCACAAATGAAAAAACTCCGATTAAGTTATTTTTATACCACAAATTATCGGCTACCAAAGGCAAATCCGTATCTTTGCAAATAAAATGAACAGCAAGAAAGATATAGTTTTCATCGTTAACCCACGTTCGGGAACTCACGGAAAGGACGGCATACCACGCATTATCGATTCTTGTCTGAACAAGGAACTCTTCGACAGCAAGGTTGTATTTACCGAGTATGCCGGACACGCTTCGGAGATGGCGAAACGTTTGGTTGAGAACAAGACCGACATCGTGGTTGCTGTCGGAGGAGACGGCACTGTGAATGAAGTTGCGCGCTCGTTGGTGCATACTGACACAGCATTGGGCATTATACCATGCGGCTCCGGGAACGGCCTTGCGCGCCACCTGCACATACCGATGGACATAAAAAAGGCCGTTGCCATAATCAACGAGTGCCAAGTAGGCACGTTCGACTATGGCGTAATCAATGGTTTGCCTTTCTTTTGCACCTGCGGAATGGGCTTCGACGCATTCATAAGCCAGAAATTTGCCGAAGCCGGCAAGAGAGGGCCTATCACATACATGGAGAATGTACTGCGCGAGGGACTTAGCTACAAGCCTGAAGCCTATGAAGTGGAGGGCGACACCATTGCCAGAAGCCACAAGGCTTTCCTCATTGCATGTGCCAACGCCTCACAATATGGGAACAATGCCTACATCGCACCAAATGCGTCCATGACCGATGGGCTTATGGACGTAATCATCGTAGAACCTTTCACGCCTTTCGATGCACCGCAGTTGAGCATCGACATGTTCAACGGGACGCTTGACAAGAACTCCAAAATAAAGATGTTCAAGGCCAAGCAAATACACATACACAGGAATAAGCCCGGCGCAATACACTATGACGGAGACCCCATAATGGCCGGAACGGACATCGACGTACACATCGAAGGAAAGGGAATAAAGATCATCACCAACTCAAACATAAAAGAGGACGAGCGCGAGACAAACGCCGTCCTAAGCGTATTCGCCGATTTTTTCTGCAACCTGAACACCATGCGCGAAGACATTGAAAGGCAAAGCCGACGCATACAGGCCATAAACAAGGCTCTGCTGAAAAAACTGACACGCAACTGACACAGCATGGAACACGACGCAACAGACGAGGTGCTTCCCCTTGTCAACGAGACGGGAGACATCATCGGACACACAACCAGGCGCGAAGCACACAATGGTTCGATGGCTCTCCACCCCGTTGTACATTTGCATGTGTACAACTCGCGGGGTGAATTGTACTTGCAGAAACGCCCTGCATGGAAAGACGTGCAACCAAACAAGTGGGACACCGCAACAGGAGGGCACGTTGCCTACGGGGAAAGCATCGCCCAGGCACTGAGCAGAGAGGTTGAGGAAGAAATCGGGCTGACAGACTATACTCCCTGTTTCGTGGTGCGATACGTATTTGAGAGCGACGTTGAGCGCGAACTTGTGCATGTGTTCACGACAGTCTGCGACTCTCCAATCGCCCCCAATGCCAATGAACTTGACGGCGGACGCTTCTGGTCTGCATCCGAGATTGGGCAGGCGATGGGCCGTAACACATTTACGCCAAACTTTGAATACGAATACAAACGCTTCCTTCAATGCAGGCAGCAATAGTCACCGCTACCATAATTGCGGCTGTCATTTACCTTGCATGGCGCATCCGCAAGACATTCGCGCATGGAGCATCGCAATGCGACAATTGTGCCGGCTGCCCGCTGAAAGACAGGAAACAGAGTTGCAAGGTTGACGCTTGCAACAAGATACAGCTAAGGCAAAAGCGGAAGTAGCCGCTGTTTCATTGAGCGAGAATGGGTCGCAAGCGTCCAATTCTCGCACATTCCTGCCTTTTCAGGAATAGCAGCCGCACGCCGTTTTAATTGCATATATGCACCTTTATTTCGCCCAAAGGAAGTCTTCCGTTAACATTTGGGATGTGGACGAATAGAGAGCCGGAAGCGAAGAAAAGCGAATTGTTTGTCAATATACATTACCTTCCGACGCAGAATAATGCGGGTTAAAATGCCAAATGAGCATATTTGACCTGCAATGGAGGCGTTGTTTGGCGACAACGGAAGCCTCATTGCACGGCGATTAATGCCTTATCGGCCGCTAACGAATGCCTCGTTGGAGGCCAACGAGGCATTCGTTAGCCAGCAATTAATGTCTTTTTTCAAGGGAATGGCCCGCTCATTGAGCTTACTTTCCTCATTATCAAGCACTTGTTGACAGTCCTCTCTGCGTCGCGTATTTGCGCCCAACACAGGCATCTTCACACGAAAAACGGACATTTACGGCGGCTAAAATGTAATGAAATGAGAAAAACGTTAAGTTAAGAACGTTAATCCCAAATCGGTCGTTAGGCTTCAGACTGATTCTGCGGTCATGCCGTGCAGATTGG
>CAZURD010000051.1:0-17638 GCA_964623445.1 uncultured Prevotella sp.
CGAATGCCCTGTTGCCCCTTTATTCATGCCCAATGCTGGGACGGCAAGGAGCGGCAACGACACGAAAAGAGGCCAGGGGAGCGAATCCCCTGGCCTCTTTTCGTGCCACATTATTCTTACTTAACGAACACTTTCCTCGTCTTCACTTGGCCGTTGGCATAAACTTCCTTGACGATGTTGATGCCCTTGGACATGGAAGCAAGGCGTGCGCCGTTGACGCTGTAGATGGCGGTGCTCACCACTTCGGCGGCTGCTTCATTGCCTGCGGTAACGTCGCTGATGCCAGTGATGTAATTATTCGACTCTTCGCCCTCGTTCTTGATGTAAATGTCGAACACGCGGATGGTGCTGGCATCAATCGCGGAGAGCTTCACGTACACCATGTCAGTTCCCTCATACGACAAGAGGTTCTTCCGCCAGTTGCGCCCGCTGGAATCCAGAGCTGGAGTGGTCATTTCGCCAATCTTCACCCAATTGTCCTCCGACAAGGTGTCGGTGCTGACGTATAAGCCTGCTGCGGCGTTATTGGAGCCGCCGAGATAAGCCACCACGTCAAACGGGCCTTGGAATGCCTCGGTGCTCTGTATAGAGGCAGATGCCGGGTCTTCGATGCCATCGCCATTGGAGGTGCTGACGCTTGCAAACTGTATGCAGTTGTTTGAAATCTCCTCGTCGGCATCATCCAGTGCCGTTGCCGGATTGTAGTTGGAGACATCACCGACATTGTGCTGCACAGTCAGCGACTGCCAGATGACCGGTTGCCCAAGCGTCTTTATCTCCCATCCATTGCCGGGAGCATAGTACCGAAGGTCGTTTGCAGCCTCATAGATGTTCGAGCCATCTTCATTCTGGCCTATGATCTCATCCGTATAATAGTTGTAACCGGACCTTCCCACATAGTAATAGTTGGAAGAGCCATCCGGACACCAATCGGTGCGGTTTGCGTCCATGTGTGCGATGACATCGAGACGCACGTTCTCACCCTGCACGGGCACGTCAACGGAGACCGTCTCCGACTGGAGGTAGTTGTCGCGCGCGCCGGTGAAAGCGGTGATGGTGGCGTGCTTCGTGATGGTGATTGGCTCGGAGTAGACATCCGAGCGTGCCGTTTCGGAACTGCCCGTCAGGTTATAGTAAACCACGTCGCCCTCTTGTGCGGGTGTGATGGTGATGGTGGTGCTGCCCTCCTCCTCGGTGTAGGAGATCGTTGGGGCATCGGCCAGCTCATAGATGTCGATGGTTTGCTCGGTGACATTGCTGAGGAGATAGCCGTCGGCGATTGCCACCACCTTCACGGTAACGCCCGTTTCAGACACGTCGAACGGCTCGGTGTAGAGCGTGCTCTCCTCCGTTGGCTCGCTGCCGTCGAGAGTATAGTAGAAAGTGCTGTTGGCAGTGGAGCTGCTGAATGACACCGTGGTGTAGCCGTGGTGGTATTCCTGCGACACAACGGGCGAGAAAGTCCTCGTGACAGTGGCCTTGGTGGCGCAGAGCATCGACACGGCATTGGTGATGATGTCGTTTGCGTTCTCCTGCGGTTCAATGTTCAGCGTGTAGGGCAGGAGCATGTATGCGTTGCGGCTGATGTTGTGTACGTGTATGGCGGGAACGCCATCGGCCGTGGCATAGACGGAATCCTTGCTGAAATAAGAGTCGGCCACGGTTTCGTAGCCCACGATGCTGTAGCCATCGGCATACAGGGTCAGGTTTCCATCCTCGTCCACATACTGCTCTGCCGTCGGGTCAATGGGCTGGAAGAGCTGGCTGCTGATGGCTGCCTTCCCCACCACAAGCGCGTTGGTCTCGGTCTGCACGGCTGAGCCTAAGCCCCAGGCTTCGTAGATTTCGGGGCCGAAGTTGAGCATGGGCGTGAACGATACGGCCTCGCGCAAGGTCTGCACAAACGAGTTGTCGCCCTTGACGCTTGCGCTGATTGCCACGAGGTCGTAGCCCTGAAGCGAGTCGGCTGTGATGAGACTTACGTCACCGGCGATGTCGATGGGTGTCACGTCGACGTTGACCACGGACGAGGTGTAGCTTGTGAGCACCACATAAGGAATGTCGTCATCGAGGGAGTAGTCTGCGCTCGATGAGTCGTAGAAGTATGCGATGCTTGGGGTTGAATCCTCGTCCGCCGGCCTTTCGCCCACGCAGATATAGAAAAGGTGATAGCCGCTGGTGGCGGTGATCTTCACGTCGACGGTCTCTGTGTTGTTGTTCACCATCACCACGGTGTCGAGCTTGCCCACCGTCGTCCACTGTGTCAGGCCGTCATACTTGCCGACAACGCCGGAAGTGCTCACTTTGAAGCCGCGCGCCTCAGTCGAACTGTGGGAGGCATAGATGACGGTAATGGAGTCGCCAGCCTCAACGGAAGGGATAGTAACGGCGTCTTGGTCCCTACTTCCGTTGATCCAGATGTGCGGAGCGTCGCTGTGACTGAACACGATGTTGAGGTGTTGAGCAGACGTGGCGTGGAACGTGAGGCCTTCCGCCTCCGGCACCGTCCATGATTCGCCGCCCACCATGCAGGTGATTTGGCCTTCGCTGCGCGCCTTCGACTGGAAATACGTGTCGTACTGGGTCCACAGTCCGTCGTCGGAGGCAGCGTCGACAGAGAGGTTTGACAAGGTTTCGTCGCTGAAGCCTTGCCTGAAATCCCATACGCGGGACGAGCTGCTCTGCGCACTGGCGGCGAGAGAAGCCATTGCCGCAAGGGCAAGAGTAAATAGTTTCTTCATAGATAAATAACAGTTTTTAGTTGGGTTGCCTTATGTTAGCCTTGCACGTAAAGGGAGCTATGCCTGTCACGGCTTGACACTCGCCGCACGGGTGTTCCTGAAGCATTGCCCGGCGTGTCGCGTGTCGGGATGCCAAGCGAAAACAAGCGATAAGGGATGGGGCTGACTTATGTGTCCCCAAACATCTCTCCCCGAGGGCAAAGATAACGTAAAAAACATGAAATGTGGCCTTTCGCCGTCTTGTATTTCTGCCTAAACGCCTTTGTTTTTTGGCAGCGGTAAAGGGAGAAAGGACTGCCGTCATGGTTCTGCGGCCTACTTGCTACTGGCCGCTCCTATATATATTATGGTATAGGGAATTTGCGTTTGCGGCCTGGGGGCTGATTCATGGCCGCAAGAATGCCGAGCGGTGTAAAGCCCGATGCAGCTCCATTGGGCTTGCGGGACATTGCACACAGCGGACGCACGAACCGCAAGTCCCCGCTCGCGGATGCCTGTGGGCTGTGGCGCACAGGCATCGCTGGTGTGCAGGGAATCGCGTTCCGTGCGTCCGCCATGACGTGATGTGGAGATTGCCAGAAAGGCAATCGGCATCATTTGTGACGCTTGGCGCGCTGTGCGCGATACTTGGCCTTCTGCTTGGCCGAGCCGCTGCCGTGCGCCCCCGTCACGTATTTCTTCTTCTTTGCCTTTGTCTTGATTTTCGCTTCGTCCTTGGGCTGCGAAGCCTTGGGGAACACTATTCCCCCCGAGGCTATCACTTCGTCTACGTCCATCTGCGTGCGGGTTTTGTGCCGGCGCGTGGCCGACACGTTAATGGTGGAAGAGCCTGATGCCAGTGAAGGTCATTGCGATGCCGTACTTGTCGCACGTGGCAATCACATGGTCGTCGCGCACGGAGCCGCCGGGCTGCGCAATGTAGCGCACTCCGCTCTTGTGGGCGCGCTCGATGTTGTCGCCGAAGGGGAAGAAAGCGTCGCTGCCGAGCGACACGTCGGTGTTGCGCGCAATCCATTCGCGCTTCTCCTCTGCCGTGAGCGGCTCGGGACGATGGGTGAACAGCTGCTGCCATGCTCCCTCGGCGAGCACATCGTCGTGCTCATCGCCTATGTAAACGTCGATGGTGTTGTCGCGGTCGGCGCGGCGTATGCCCTCCACGAACGGCAGCGACATCACTTTCGGGTGCTGCCTGAGCCACCACGTGTCGGCCTTGTTGCCGGCCAGGCGCGTGCAGTGGATGCGGCTCTGCTGGCCTGCGCCGATGCCGATGGCCTGTCCGTCCTTGGCATAGCAGACGGAATTGCTCTGCGTGTACTTCAGTGTGATGAGCGCAATCATCAGGTCGCGCTTGGCCTCGGGCGTGAACTCCTTGGCCTGCGTGGGCACGTTGGCAAAGATGGAGGGGTCGTCGAGGCGTATCTCGTTGCGCCCTTGCTCAAAGGTCACGCCGAACACCTGCTTGCGCTCGATGGGCGCGGGGCGGTAGCTGGGGTCTATGCGCAGCACGCAGTATGTGCCTTTGCGCTTCGCCCGCAGGATTTCGAGTGCCTCCGGCGAATAGCCCGGGGCAATAACGCCGTCGCTCACCTCGCGCTTCAGGAGCAGGGCCGTTGCCTCGTCGCACTCGTCGCTAAGCGCAACGAAGTCGCCGTAGGAACTCATGCGGTCGGCACCACGGGCGCGGGCGTAGGCGCAGGCCAGCGGCGAGAGCTTCACTTTCAGGTCGTCCACGAAGTAGATGGCGGCGAGCGTCGGGCTGAGCGGCAGGCCAACGGCTGCCCCCGCCGGCGAGACGTGCTTGAACGATGCCGCCGAGGGCAGGCCGGTGGCGGCGCGCAACTCGCTGACGAGCTGCCAGCTGTTGAGTGCGTCGAGCAGGTTGATGTAGCCGGGACGACCGCTGAGCACCTCGATGGGCAACTCGCCCTCGTCCATGAATACGCGCGAGGGCTTCTGGTTGGGATTGCACCCATACTTTAGTTCGAGTTCTTTCATTGTGTCTATGGGATTGTTATTGTGGTGCAAATTTACGAAAAAGTGCGTGAATGGCAAGCGAAAGCGCACTCGGCCACTGCTTTTCCGCACAACGGCGACACCGAGCGGGCGACACAGGCTCACTCGAAATAGAACGTGAGCACCACCATCTTGGAGCGACCCACGGTCACGGAGTTGGCGTAAGCGGACTGCGTGGGGCTTTGGATGCTGCTTGCGTGGTCTTTGTCGAGGGCGTTCGTGAGGCTGTAGCAGAACTTCAGTTCGGGTATCAGCTTGAAGAAAGGCAGGTAGAAGTCGCAGCCAAGCCCCACCTCCACGAACGTGTCGTAACGCTTGAGGCGCACGTAGTCCTGTTCCTTGCCCGTGAGATTTATCATCGGGTTGATGCCCGCCATGATGTAAGGGCGGTAGTTGTTGAACCTCGGTGCGGCGAACTTCACGTCGATGGGCATGGAGATGTAGGTGTTGCGCATGTCCTGCGTCTCCTCGTGAGGGTTGCCGTTCTCGTCGGTTTCGGAGAGGTTGATGAACCGCAGGTGCTTGTTGCCGAAGTGCATCGTAGGCGTGAAGCGCAGCGAGAAGTTGGCCGACAGCCTCAATTCGGCCAACACGCCCACGCTGAATCCCGGCTCCCAGCGGTCGGCATCGCAAAGGATGGTCTGCTCCTGCTGCGTGCCGTCGGAGAGGGTGATGGTCTGCGGCCCTACGTTCTGGAACTCGATGTCCTGCAAGTGCATTCCCACGAGTATGCCGAAGTGGAGCGGGCGCAGGTCGATGTATGGCTTGTATTGAGCCACGCGCTCCTGCGCCGCCGATGAGAATGCCGTGGAAAGAACCACTGCCAGTGCGAGTGTTCTCAGCGTGTGCATATATAAGGATAACGCTGTTCTGCCCCCGATTATTATGCCAAGGGCGAGATTAACCCAAATCGGGCACGCCGGGCGCGAGCCGCAGCAATTTCGACAGAGTATAAATTGTAAAGAATGGATGACAAAAGTTTGGTAGGGAAACGATTATTGGTTACCTTTGCATCATAAAAATTAGGTATTCAACAAAACAAATTGAGAATTATGGCTTACGTAATTAATGACGACTGCATCGCTTGCGGCACCTGCATAGACGAGTGCCCCGCTGGCGCTATCTCCGAGGGAGAGAAGTATTCCATCAACCCCGATGCCTGCACCGAGTGCGGCACGTGCGCTGACGTTTGCCCGTCAGAGGCAATTCATGTTGGCTAAGACTAAGACAGAGCACAGTGATAATGAGGGATTCCCCGTCGGGGAATCCTTTTTTCGTACACGTTCCGCCCGTCTGCCGCCACGGCCTGACTCTCTTTCATGCGCAAAAGCGGCCTACCGGCCGGCCTTGGCTTGCTTTTCCGGGGAGTCCGTCCCGGCGAAAATCCTTTCCAGCCACATTCTCCTGACATCTGCCCAGCGGTAATAAGGGGCGATGTGCGACTTCAGAGGCAGCCGCGCCTCGTTCTCGTTGAGGAAAATCTTCACCCACGGGTCGCGGTCGTTGGCATCGCGCCTGTAGAACACAAGCTGTACGTTGCCCGCCATTGGGATTGCCCTGTAGTCGAGCCACCCGTGCTTTTCCACCTGCGACAGGTCGCCGGTGGAAAAGCCATAGTCGTCGATGTCCATGAGGCACAGCAGCGACAGCAGCGTGGAATCCTCCACGAAACGCAGCGATGCCCCCGCCGTGGCGAGTGCCGCGCAACTGTCCGCACGGGCGATGGCCTGCCTCAGCAGTTCGGCCTGCCGCCACGGGGTGCGCCCTCCGAGGGTGAACGCCCCGCAACCGGCGTACCACCGCGCATTCCCTGCCCGCCAGTTGGCGAGGATTTCAGCGTCGCTGAACAGGTCGTAGAGCGTCACCTTGTAGCGCATGTCACTGTTCTGCGTGGCCGATGCGAGGCGGAATAGCTGGTCGTTGAGCCGCCGTCCGTCAACGTTGTCCCTCGCCCACGGCCTGTCGCTGAAGATGAGACCGGCCACGGCCGTCGTGTCCACACACTCCTTGCAGAACGCCTCCACGGCCATCTGCGCCCCGTTGTCGCTTGGCTGGTAGGCAGCGGGGAGCGACATCCGCCGGCTTGCGGCGGACGTGATGCGCAGCGCAGGACTTGTGCGCGCCAGTTGGAGCAATGCGGCCTGCATCGACATCACGCAGCGCAGCGTCGGCACGCTGCCCGCATCGATGTAGGCATCGCCCTCGAACACCTCGCCGAACTCCGCCTGCATCCTCTCCGCAATCTCGCGCAACTGCCTTTCGCCCGTCTCCGTCAGTTCGCCCGCGCGTCCCGCCGCCTCCGCGCGCATCGCCTTTAGGCGGCGCAGCAGGTCGCGCCCGCGCAGGGTGAGCTTCCCGAGGCTGTCGGCACGCGCCAGTGTGCGCAGCGGTGCGTCGTAGTCATCGTCGCTGTCGAGGAAGTGAGAGCCGCTGCACCCGTAGAAACTGATGTGGAACGGGTGGAGCGTGTCGGGCGGCGGTGTCAGCTCGCGTGCCTTGCCGGGGTGCGGATAGGCCGCGAGACTGCCGCCAGACAGGCGTATGTTGTGCTTGAAGTCGGCCTTCGGCGTTTGTGCCACGGCCATTGCCGAGACTGCCATGACGGCAAGGAGGGGCAGAATTTTCATGCTGTTCTTGTTTTTTGCGGCGCACGTGACTTGGCTGTGCGCTACCTGCAAATTTACGAAATAATGCGCCTTGGCGACACCGCCTTGCGCGATTGTTTCGCAGTGCGGCATCTTTTGCCAAAAAATAGATGCCTCGTTGGCCTCCAATAAGGCATTAAATGCGATGCAATAAGGCATTAAACGCACGCCATTTAATGCCCCGTTGCAGAGCAATGAGACGCGCCCTGCATTCCGGCATCCGTTGCGGCGGCGCGACGGGGCGCGGCAGGCTGCCGCCCTAAAAAAAACTAAAAGGAGGGGCTATTAGCGGAATTATGGCTATTTTTGCCGCATGAAGAATCGCGTTCGGCTGACATTTGCCTTGGCTTGCGCCACGCTGGCCTGCGCCGCACAGGACGGGGCAGCGGGCGGCATGGCAGCAGCCGACTCCCTGGGGGCACAGGCCGACCCGGCGTTCCTGCCCACGGTGAGGGTGGGAAAGGTGCTGGAAGACGGCGACAGCATCATGTTCATGGAGATGGGCAACGTGTATGTCTACCCGGAAATGGAGTTCAAGAACAGCAAGCAGTCAGCCGCCTACATGCGCTTGGTGAAGAACGTGAAGACGGTGCTGCCGCTGGCAAAGGAGGCCAACCAGATTATCATCGAGACCTATGAGTATCTCCAGACGCTGCCCGACGAGAAGTCGCGCGACGAGCACTTGAAGCGCGTGGAGCGGGGCATCGTGGAACAGTACAAGCCGAAGGTGCGCCGCCTCACCTATTCGCAGGGCAAGTTGCTCATAAAGCTAATCTACCGCGAGTGCAACTCCTCGTCGTATGACATTGTGAAGGCGTTCCTCGGCCCGCTGCGCGCCGGCTTTTGGCAGGCGTTCTCGGCGATGTTTGGCGCAAGCCTGCGCAAGGAATACGACCCTGAGGGTGCCGACCGCCTCACCGAGCGCGTGGTGCTGATGGTGGAGGCGGGGCAGCTCTGAGGGGGATTCTTGGCAGACGGGGAAGTGTTTCGGGGAAGATTGTCGGTTGGCCAAAGGAAAGCGTGCCCTCAATTGCTATCGCCCGTCAGCCACACCAACGCTGGTTGGCAGGACGCGGGCTGATCACATGGATTCTCTCCCGACTAAAAAATAAAGGTCGAGAAAAACAGCATGGAGCGGCCTCTGCCTGCGCCGGTGACGCAAGGGCTGGGCTTCGCTTCCCAAAGAGCTGTCTTTCTCGACCTTTAACCTTATGCGGCTGAAGCGGCGGACGTGGCGCGTCAGTTCACGGCATCGGCCAAATCGGCACCGGCCTTGAACTTGATCACCTTCTTCTCCTCCACGTGTATCTTCTCCTTCGTGGCCGGGTTGATGCCCTCGCGAGCAGGGCGCACGGACACGCTGAATGTGCCGAAGCCGACAAGGGCCACCTTGTCACCCTCCACAAGGGCGTTGCGTATCGCGTCAATCATGGCATCCGTAGCCTTCTTGGCATCTGCCTTGGACAGTCCGGAGCCTTCGGCAATCTTCTCTACTAATTCCGTCTTGTTCATAAAATAAATTTTATTGTTTGTTATGGTTACGCTTGGGTTGTGCAGTCTTTATATTCGCAAAGATATAGGAAACTATTTATACAACAAACAAAAAGCATGAAAAAGTATGCTTTTTGCAGGGAAATAAGAGCCAAACGCAATGTCCCACTGCATAAACGCCAAAGTTCTGGTGGCCATCGCCGCTTGGCGATAAGCATTAACCCCAATCGGTCTTCGGCGAGGCCGGAAGCCAATCTGCATGGCATGAACGCAGAATCAGTCTGAAGTCTAACGGCCGATTTGGGATTAATCTGCCGCAATTCGGCGGATATTCCAGAGATTTTCAGTAATTTTGCCGCCAATAACAGGCCACAGTGCCGCAACAACAAGACAACGATGTTTAGCACGCCGACCGTCACAAGAAACCTACTGATAATAAATGTCGTGGCCTTTGTGGCCACGCTGGCGATGCCGTGGCTCGCTCAAGTAGGCGGGCTGCACTTCTTCCTCGCCAGCGGCTTCGGGCTATACCAGCTGCTGTCCTACATGTTCCTGCACGCGGGATTCACCCACCTGCTGTTCAACATGTTCGCCCTGTGGATGTTCGGGCGCGTGATGGAGAGCGTTTGGGGGCCGCGCAAGTTCCTCTTCTACTACATTTCGTGCGGCATCGGGGCAGGTCTCGTGCAGGAAGTGGCACAGTTTGTGCAGTTCAGCAGCATCGCGGGCGGCCTGTCCATCCCCGAAACATTCGCCTTGGGCAACCAGTACGCATCGAGCCTCAACGGGTGGACAACCGTCGGAGCCTCGGGCGCGATATACGCCATACTCCTTGCTTTCGGCATGACGTTCCCCGAAGAGCGCATATTCATCTTCCCCCTGCCGCTGCCGATAAAGGCCAAGTGGTTCGTGATTGGCTATGCAGGCATCGAACTCCTCTCCGCCATAGCCACGACGGGCGACGGCGTGGCCCACGCCGCCCACCTCGGAGGCATGTTGTTCGGCTTCTTTATGATACGCTACTGGAACTCCCACCCCACCAGCGGGTACGGACGGGGCAACGGCCGGCAGTTCTTCGACAACCTGCGGGAGAGCTTTGAGCGGCAGCGCAACAAGCACCACCAGCAGCAACCACGCCAAGACCACGGGGCGACGGGACGCGAGGACGACTGGCAATACAATGCGAAGAAGAAAGCAAATCAGGACGAAATAGACCGCATACTCGACAAAATACGCAAAAGCGGATACGACAGTCTGACCAAGGAGGAGAAGCAAAAACTCTTCGACAGCAGCAACAGCGACTGATGCCTGCACCCGCAGCGCAGGCAAGTCATGGCCTATGGGAATGATAAAGCAACTCAAGGCGATAAGCACCAGCCTCGTGGCGGCGGCCAACCTCGTGGCCTGTGCGGGCATGGCAGTGTCGGCATATTCCGACAGGCTCACCCCGTCGGCTCACCCCTACCTCTCCGTGTCGGGGCTGGCATTCCCCATTATGCTGGCCGTCAACGTGGCGTTCCTCGTGTTCTGGGTGGTGTTCAAGAAGCGCATGGCCATCATCCCGCTGCTCGGCTTCGTGGCCGTCTACCCCCAATTGCGGCTCTACATGCCGCTCAACGCCAGCAAGGAGATACCCGTCGGCTCGCTGAAAATACTCTCCTATAACGTGCAGGGCTTCCGCGACAAGTATGGGGAGAAGTCATACGATGCCGTGTTCGACTACGTTGCAGGCTCAAAGGCCGACATCGTGTGCCTGCAAGAGGCACAGCTGCCGGGCTACATCGACACCGGACGGCTCGACTCGGCATACGCCTACCACGACACTGTGCAAGTGAGGACACCGCAAGGCAACACCCTCGCCATCTATTCGCGCTTCCCGCTGCTGCGGAAAGAGAGAATCAATTACGAGTCGGAAGGCAACGGCAGCGTTGGGTTCTACCTGAAAGTGGGCTACGACACGGTGCTCGTGGTCTGCAACCACCTTGAAAGCAGCCACTTGTCGCCCGACGAAAGGCAACGCTACAAGGACATGCTGAAAGGCGAAATGGGGCAAGACACGGCAAGGGCGGAATCGAAGAGACTGCTGCACAAGCTCGCGGAGCAGACAAAGCACCGCTCGGTGCAGGCCGATGCCGTGGCCGCCTACATCGCAAGCCGCAGCCGCTATCCCCTGATAGTGTGCGGAGACTTCAACGACAGCCCCATATCCTATGCCCACAGGACGATAGCCAAGGGGCTGACAGACTGCTACGAAGAGACCGGTTGGGGGCTGGGTTGGTCGTACAACCAGAAAGGTTTCTTCGTGAGGATAGACCACATCCTCTGTTCCAGGCACTTCGTGCCATACGGATGCAAGGTGGACGCGACAACAACGGCATCCGACCACTATCCCATTTATTGCTGGCTCAAAAAGCGGCAAATAGACTGAAAATGCAGGAAAAACCTTTCCAAAGGCATAAAAAAGTGCTATATTTGCACGCCAAATTGTACACGTAAGACAATCGTAATCAAATAAAACAACATAAAAAAACAATGCAAAACAAGGGAATCGTAAAGTTTATCGCACTTGCGCTCGTGCTCGTGTGCATATTCTACCTCTCTTTCTCGTTCGTCACCCGGCACCACGAAAGCAAGGCCGAGGCTCTGGGCGAAGAGGCGGGGCAAGAATATCTCGACTCGATCATGAACGAAAAGGTGTACCTCGGGATCTATACGCTCAAGGAGTGCCGCGAGATGGAGATAGGTCTCGGCCTTGACCTCAAGGGCGGCATGAACGTTGTGCTGGAGGTGTCTGTACCCGACGTACTCTCCGTGCTTGCCGACCACAAGACCGACGAAGCTTTCGTCAAGTCGATGGAGGAGGCCAAGCGCGAGGAAGAGACAAGTCAGGACGACTTCATTTCGCTCTTCGTCAAGAGCTATCGCAAGAACGCGCCGGGACACAGGCTTGCCGAAATCTTCGCAACGCAGCAGATGAAAGGCAAGGTGAGCACCCAAAGCACCGACGCAGAGGTGGAGCGCGCGCTCCGCGAGGAGGTGCAGTCGGCAGTCGACAACTCGTTCAACGTGGTGAGAAACCGTATCGACAAGTTCGGCGTGGTGCAGCCAAACATCCAGAAACTCGAAGGACAGACAGGTCGAATCATGGTGGAAATGCCCGGCATCAAAGAGCCGGAGCGTGTACGCAAGCTCCTTCAGGGAAGCGCAAACCTTGAATTCTGGGAGACATACAACAGTCAGGAGATCGTGCCTATCCTCGTGCAGGTGAACCAACGCTACGCCGCACTCGACACCACCGCCATCTCCAAGCCTGCCACGGAGGCTGCCGCTACGGAGCAGCCCGCCGGCGACGAGGCCACAGAACAGGCCGACTCAACCAAAGGCTCGCTTGCCGAAGCCCTTGCGGCAGAGGGTGCTTCAACCACTGCCAGCACCGCCACAGACGATGCTCAGGCAGAGATGATTCGCCGCCAGAACCCGTTGCTCTCAATCTTCCAGCCCGTTCAGGGACAGAGTTTGAGCGTTGTGGGCTACGCATCGGCACGCGACACGGCAAAGGTGAACGCCATTCTCGGCTCCGACATCGCACGCCGCATACTCCCCGCCGACCTGAAACTGCTCTGGAGTGCCAAGGCCGCAGCGGGCGACAAGACGGAAACAATCTACGAACTGCACGCCATCAAGGTGACAGACCCGGCTGGCCGGGCACCGCTTGAGGGCAATGTCATCGTCTCCTCGCGCGACGGCTACACCCAAATGGGCCAGCCCTGCGTCACGATGCAGATGAACAGCGACGGCGCACGCCGCTGGGCGCAAATCACTAAGGCCAACATTGGCCGCGCAATAGCCATCGTTCTCGATGATGCCGTGTACAGCGCGCCCCGCGTCAACAGCGAAATCGCGGGCGGCAACAGTGAAATCACCGGCAACTTCACCATCGAAGAGACCAAGGACTTGGCCAATACACTCAACTCCGGAAAGATGCCTGCGCCCACGCGCATAGTGCAGGAGGAAGTGGTCGGCCCGTCGCTGGGAATGCAGTCAATCCAACAGGGCTTCGTCTCGTTCGTGATTGCGTTCATAATACTGATGGCCTACCTCGTGGTGCTCTACAACTTCATCCCCGGTATGCTTGCCAACATGGCACTGCTCTTCAACCTCTTCTTCACATTGGGCATAATGACATCGTTCCAATCGGTGCTGACCATGCCCGGTATCGCAGGTCTGTTGCTGTCGCTCGGTATGGCCGTCGACGCCAACGTGCTCGTATATGAGCGCACTAAGGAAGAGCTTGCGGGCGGACTGAACGTGAAAGAGGCCGTGAACCGAGGCTACAAGAACGCTTTCTCGGCCATCTTCGACTCCAACCTCACCTCCATCATCACGGGCGTGATACTCTTCGTCTTCGGTACGGGTCCCATCCGTGGATTCGCCACGACGTTCATCATCGGCCTGCTCTGCTCGTTCTTCACCGCCGTCTACATGACGCGCCTTGTCTACGACCACCAGTTCAGGCACGGGCGTTGGCTCAACCTCAAGTTCTCCACGCCCATATCGCGCAAGATGCCCACAGAGACGAAGTTCGACTTCATGGGCAAGTACAAGGCGACGTTCACCACGTGGGGCATCATCGCGGTGGTGTTCATCGGCAGCTTCGTCGTGCGCGGCTTCAGTCAGGGCATCGACTTCACCGGCGGACGCAACTATGTGCTGAGCTTTGAGCAGCCCGTTGAGCCGGAGCACGTGCGCGAGGCTCTTCAGGGAGCTTTCGGCGACGCCAACTTCAGTGCGATTGCGCTCGGCACGGACGGCCACACCATCCGCATATCCACCAACTACATGATTGAGTCGAACAGCCCCGATGTGGACAGCGAGATAGAGGGCATTCTCTATAAGGAGCTGCACGAGGCTGGTCTCATCACCCAAGACGACATCGAAGCGTTCAAGAACCCGGACATCCGCGAGGGCGGCTCCATCATAAGCAGCTCCAAAGTAGGGCCGGCAGTGGCAAAGGACATCACCTACGGCGCAATCGTCAGCGTGATAATAGCCATCATCTCCATCTTCCTCTACATCCTGCTGCGCTTCCGCAACGTGGCGTTCTCGCTCGGCTCGACGGTGGCACTGGCCTTCGACACGCTCTTCGTGCTCGGCGTATATTCGCTGCTCTGGGGCGTGGTGCCTATGTCGTTGGAAATCGACCAGACGTTCATCGGAGCCATCCTGACCGTCATCGGTTACTCGATAAACGACAAGGTGGTGGTCTTCGACCGCATACGCGAGAACATGCACCTGTACACCAAGCGCGGATTGTGGAAGCTTTTCAACGATTCGCTCAACCAGACGCTTGCCCGTACCATAAACACCGGTTCGGCAACGCTGCTCGTGCTGTTCGTGATAATCTTCTTCGGAGGCGAGAGCATCCGCAGCTTCTCGCTGGCGATGATACTCGGTATCGTGTTCGGTACGTTCTCGTCGATATTCATCGCCGCGCCAGTGGCCTACTTCTCGATAGGCAAGAGCCGCCGCAGGGGCGACGATGCCGACACGGTTAAGGCCTGACATACAACAATACTCCAAACGAAAAAGGGCAAGCCGCGATGTGTGGCTTGCCCTTTTTCGTTTGGAGTATATGGACGTGGGAGGATGGTTTGGGAGTTGCGGCTAGCGGCGGTTGCGGGTCTGTGGCCTGCCTGTGACTATGTGATTAAGAAGCTATCCTGACTTTCTGCAAAAAGTTTCTCTCTGCTTTATGCTTCCTTTTTCGTGCGTGGCTTGGGCTATTTTCTGGTCATTCCCGCTTCCGTGCTCCGTCAGATAGGCAGCCATCTTTCCCAATCATTGAAGCAAGACCGCCTAAAAAGCTCATCCCCGAATCATCACGGGATAAGCTCAACGCAGCTTCTAAGAAATGCTTGGCGGCGTGTTCCGCTTCCGCAGGCGGCGCAACAGTATGGCCATGCAGGGCACGAGGAACAGGTCTGCCGCTATCCACGCCACGGGGTCGCCGTAGCACACGCCGAGGAAGCCCAGCGCGGGCACCATCCACCAGCTCACGGCGCACCGCGCCACCATCTCCATCACGCCCGACATCATCGACAGTCCGCTGAAGCCAAGCCCCTGAATGCTGTAACGCAGGATGGTGAGCAGGCCGAGGGCGGGATAGAACCAGTTGGAGATGCGCATGTACATCGCCGCATTTTCGATGATGGCCGCTTCGCGAGCGTCCACGAAAAGCATCATCATGTATTCGGCGAGGGGCATCACCACGGCCACCGTCAGCACGAAGTAGACGGCCGTAATCTTCGCCGCCGAGCGCAGCCCGAGGCCAATCCGCCCCACCTGCCGCGCCCCGATGTTCTGCCCGCAGTAGGTGGCCATGGCCACGCCGATGTTCTCAAAGACGCAGGTGAAGAGGTATTTCACGCGCATCGATGCCGTGAATGCCGCCACGTAGGTGGTGCCGAGGGCGTTGTTGGCGCTTTGGAGCATTATGCTCCCGATGGCCGTGATGGAGAATTGCAGTCCCATTGGCAGGCCGTTCGTCAGCAGCTTGCCCGCGAGCCGCCCATCGTAGCCGCGTTCGGTGGCATCGGGCACAAGCAGGGGCATCTTCTTCCTGATGTAGGTGACGCAGAGCAGTGCCGACAAGGCCTGCGCCAGCATCGTGGCCAGTCCCACGCCCTCCACGCCAAGCCCAAGGCCGGTGATGAATATGAAGTCGAACACGACGTTGGCAATCGATGAGAATATGAGGAAGAAGAACGGTTGACGGGAGTTGCCCAACGCCCGTATGAAGCCCGCGAGCAGGTTGTAGGCTATGGTGAACGGTATGGCTGCGAACTGCAATGCGAGGAACGTGTAAGCGTCGGCGAAGATGTCCTGCGGCGTGTTCACCATGCGCAGGATGGGACGGCAGAGCGCGAGCGTACTCACAGTCATCACCACCGCAATCACCACCGCAATGCGCACGGCGTTGGCCACGTAGCGGCGCATCGCCCCATAGTCCTTTGCGCCGAACGCCTGCGCCACGGGTATGGAGAAGCCGGAGCAAGAACCGTTGCAGAAGCCCATCACGAGGAACATCACAGAGCCTGACGACCCGACGGCCGCCAGTGCGCCCACGCCCACAAAGCGGCCAACAATGGCCGCGTCGATGATGAGGTAGAGCTGTTGCAGGATGTAGCCGCAGACCAAGGGGAGTGCGAACTTCAGAATGTCGCGCGTGGGCGAACCCACGGTCATGTCGCTTGTGTTACCCATGAGGACAATCTTGATGAATGTTCTGTAAAATCAGGATTCCAACCTTCATGCGGTACATCCATCGCCAGGACTCGCCCGCTCTCCTTGGCCATGCCGGTGAGGCGTTGCAATGCTCCATCGCCCGCATGGCCGCCATGCTTCCCCGTAAGCCCGCAGGTTGCCGCTCGCTGAAAGTCAAAGATGGCCGCCACATGCCCGTGGAACGCCCCTCTCCTGAAAGCGGCGGCAAAGTTATTGAGTTTTGCCCAACGGCGAAAGATTTTCGGGTTAAATTTCAGTGGAGCGTTAACGGCGGTTAACACCAATGCTTTGCAACCAAGTTGCGCGCGCCGTCCCCTACCTTTGCAGTCAAAAGCCGACCAACATTGGCCGCGCTGCAACCGTAAAAACAGAACCGAGATGGAACAACACACACATGGCGGCCATCACCACCATCACCTACACGCCACCGCAGGCATGGGCGGCGTTATCATCGTCAGCATCGTGCTCAATGTCGCCTTTGTCGTGGTAGAGGCCACCGTGGGCCTTGCCAAAGGCTCGCTCTCGCTGCTCTCCGACGCAGGCCACAACCTCAGCGACGTGTTTTCGCTCGTGCTCGTGCTCGTGGGCTTCCGCCTCGCGGCAGTCCACGCCACGAAGCGGTTCACCTACGGCCTGCGCAAGAGCACCGTGCTCATCTCCCTGCTCAACGCCATCGTCCTGCTCGTGGCCGTGGGAGCAATCGCCATAGAGGCCGTGCGCAAGTTCGGCAACCCCTCGGCGGTGGACGGAGGGGCGGTCACGCTCACCGCCTTCGTGGGCATCGTCATCAATGGCGCAACAGCCCTGATGCTCATGCGAGGCCAGAAAGCCGACATCAACGTGCGCGGGGCGTTCCTCCACATGGCCGCCGACACGCTCGTGAGCCTCGGCGTAGTGATCTCGGGAATAATCATAACGTACACCGGCTGGACGCTCGTCGACCCTGTGGTGTCGCTCATCATCGCCGCCGTGATACTCGTCTCCACGTGGCGACTGCTCTCCGAGAGCCTCGCCCTCTCGATTGATGCCACGCCCGAGGGCATCGACGCGGAGCGCATACACGATGAGATGGCCGCCTGCGACCACGTGCGCGGCATCCACCACCTGCACATCTGGGCCATGAGCACCACCGAAAACGCCCTCACGGCGCACGTAGTCATCGACGACCTCGCAGCCCTCGAACCCACCAAGGCTGCCCTGAAGGCCATGCTCGCGCAGCACGGCATAGGCCACAGCACACTCGAAATGGAGACGGTCGACTGCCAATGCGCCGACCAAGGCATGGACTACGGACGCTGACCCGCCCCTGTCCAGCCGCCCGATTCACAGTGGGAACGTCACTTGCGCGAGCCGCCCGCCAAGGGTTTCCCGCGCAAGGAAACGCCCCACAGGACACCGCACCCCACCGCCAAGCAGAGCGCGCGAAACGCCTCCCCGCCCTCGCGGGGCTTGAAAACCTGCCTC
>CAZURD010000052.1:0-16462 GCA_964623445.1 uncultured Prevotella sp.
AAACGGCAGGCACATTCCACATCCATCAAGCGTGGGAAGTGCCTGCCGTTTTTCCATTTACACATTTGCCACCTGCACACACGGCAAATGTGTACGAGAAAGAAGCCACACCAATCCCCCACAAGGGACAGCGGCAGGGATGCGAAATGCCTGCCAATGGAACACAGAATAATGCAAAACCGCTCCGCAAGCAGCTTGTATGCACTTGCGGAGCGGTTTCAGTCATTGGTCTTTCCTTGCACACGCAAAGTCAAGGAAAGCCAAAGTCATTCGCCTTCGTCGAGCAGGATGTTCATCATCTGCACTGCGGCCTTGGCCACCGAAGTACCCGGGCCGAATATGGCAGCCACCCCTGCCTTGTAGAGGAAGTCGTAGTCCTGTGCCGGGATGACACCGCCGGCAATCACGATGATGTCCTCACGCCCGAGCTTCTTCAGTTCATCGATGAGCTGCGGAATGAGCGTTTTGTGCCCGGCTGCCAGCGAAGATACGCCAACAACGTGGACATCGTTCTCCACAGCCTCGCGAGCTGCCTCGGCGGGTGTCTGGAACAACGGCCCCATATCTACGTCGAAGCCGCAGTCGGCATAGCCCGTGGCCACCACTTTTGCGCCTCGGTCATGGCCATCCTGCCCCATCTTGGCGATGAAGACGCGCGGACGGCGACCCTCTTTCTTAGCGAACTCCTCGGTGAGCCTGCACGCCTCATCGAAGTCCTTGTCGTTTTTGCTCTCTGATGAATACACGCCTGATATTGTTCTGATTACTGCCTTGTAGCGTCCAACTACCTCCTCACAAGCATCGCTGATTTCCCCAAGGGTGCAACGCAGCTTCGCACACTCAATGGCGTGTGCGAGCAGGTTGCCCTTGCCTGTGCGCACACACTCCGTCAGGTCTGCCAACGCCTTGTGGCAGGCCTCATTGTCGCGTGTGGCGCGGACGTGGGCAAGCGCCTCTTCCTGCTGTTTGCGCACAGCGGTGTTGTCCACTTCGAGGATGTCTATTGGGTCTTCGTGGTCAAGCCGGTACTTGTTCGTACCCACAATCACCTGCACTCCGCTGTCGATGCGAGCCTGCGTGCGTGCAGCGGCCTCCTCTATGCGCATCTTTGGCACGCCCGTCTCGATGGCCTTTGCCATGCCCCCGAGCTTTTCGATTTCCTGAATGTGCTCCCACGCCTTGTGTACAAGCTCGTTTGTGAGCGACTCCACATAGTAAGAACCGGCCCACGGATCGATGTGCTTGCACACCTTGGTTTCGTTCTGTATATATATCTGCGTGTTACGGGCTATTCGTGCCGAGAAATCCGTAGGCAGTGCGATAGCCTCGTCGAGCGCGTTGGTGTGCAGTGACTGCGTGTGTCCAAGCACGGCAGCCATAGCCTCGATGCAGGTGCGTCCCACATTGTTGTACGGGTCTTGCTCCGTGAGCGACCAGCCTGAAGTCTGCGAGTGCGTGCGGAGGGCCATCGACTTGGGATTCTTTGCCCCGAAGTTCTTCACAATCTTAGCCCACAGCAGGCGGGCAGCCCTCATCTTGGCAATCTCCATGAAGTGGTTGACACCTATTGCCCAAAAGAACGAGAGGCGGGGAGCGAAAGCATCTATGTCGATGCCGGCGTTGATGCCCGCACGGATATACTCCATGCCATCCGCGAGAGTGTATGCCAGCTCAATGTCGGCCGTTGCACCGGCTTCCTGCATGTGGTATCCCGAAATGGAGATGGAGTTGAACTTGGGCATGTTCTGCGAAGTGTACTCGAAGATGTCGGCAATTATCCTCATCGAAAATGCGGGCGGATAGATGTAGGTGTTGCGCACCATGAACTCCTTCAGGATGTCATTCTGAATCGTTCCTGCCATCTCTTCGAGCTTGGCTCCCTGCTCCAGTCCTGCCACTATGTAGAAAGCGAGAATAGGCAGCACTGCGCCATTCATCGTCATCGACACGGACATCTTGTTGAGGGGGATGCCATCGAAGAGCACTTTCATGTTCTCCTCGTTGCAAATTGACACGCCGGCCTTGCCAACGTCGCCCACCACGCGCTCATTGTCCGGGTCGTAGCCACGGTGCGTAGGCAGGTCGAAGGCCACGGAGAGGCCTTTTTGTCCCGAAGCGAGGTTGCGGCGATAGAATGCGTTGGATTCCTCTGCTGTGGAGAATCCGGCATATTGGCGGATAGTCCAGGGGCGGAAGGGGTACATCATGGAATAAGGGCCGCGCAGGAATGGCGGTATGCCGGCGGCATAGTCGAGGTGTTCCATGCCCTCAAGGTCTTCCTTGGTATAGGCTGGCTTCACCTCGATGTGCTCAGGCGTATTCCAGTTGGGTGTGATGCCGTTGGCCTTCTGCCACTCCATGCCGTTGGCGGCCTTTATTCCGGCATATATGTCGATGTCCTTGAAACTCTTTCTCATGGTCATTGTTTGGATTTTCTACTTTATCCCGAGTTTTTCGTTGTATTGCCTTAGCGTTTCGAGCACGTTGCACTTCACGTGAATGAAGTTCTCTATGCCCGCAGCCTTTAGTTCATCCATGCAGGCCGGTGCTCCAGCCACGATGAACAGGGCGCGTCCTGCGAGGCTGTTGAATGCCGGCACGGCATACGTGGCATATTCATCGTCGCTTGAGCAGAGCACCACGATGTCGGCCTTGGCCTCCATTGCGGCTTTCACGCCATCCTCCACGGTGTCGAAGCCGAGGTTGTCGATGATTTTGTAGCCAGCGCAGGCAAGGAAATTCGAGCTGAATTGAGCGCGTGCCTGCCTCCATGCGAGGTTTCCGATGGTGAGCATGAAGGCCGTTGGCACTTTGCCGCTCCTTCCGGTCGCAAGGCGCAGGTTCTCAAAGTCAGCGGCAAGGCGGGTGCTCTCAATCTTCTTGAACGGCGCATCTCCGTCGTGGCCGCAGCCGCAAGTGCAGGTCAACGGCTGCTTGCCATCGGATGTCTCGGTGAAGTTCGGGAACTGGTTTGTGCCCAAGATGAACTCCTTGCGCTTGGCGGCATCATCGTGACGCTTGGCGTTCGTGGCGTTGATGTCGTCCTGAACGTCGCCGCGCTTCAGTGCTTCGAGGAATCCTCCGCCGTCTTCCAGTTTCAGGAAGAGTTGCCAAGCGGCATTTGCCAGCGACGTGGTGAGTTCCTCGATGAAGTAAGAACCGGCCGACGGGTCTACCACCTTGTCGAAATGGCTTTCCTCCTTGAGAAGCAGTTGTTGGTTGCGTGCGATGCGTTCGGAGAAGTCCGACGGCGTTTCATAAGCCGCATCGAACGGCGAAACGACGATAGAGTGTACCCCGGCGATGGCCGCACTCATCGCTTCCGTCTGCGTGCGCAGCAGGTTCACGTAGCTGTCGAACATCGTCAGATTATATCTTGTGGTCGTGGCATTTACGCACATCTGGCAGGCACAGTCGCACTTTGGCTCATACTGCTTCACAATCTCCGCCCACAACAGGCGTGCGGCGCGGAACTTGGCTATCTCCATGAAGTAGTTCTCACTGATGCCCATGTTGAACTTAATCTTGCTTGCAGCCAGCGTAGGCTCAACGCCAGCCTCAACCATCTGTGCGAGATACTCATTGCCCCATGCGAGAGCATATCCAAGTTCCTGCACGATGTAGGCACCGGCGTTGCTCAATGCCACGGAGTTCACCGCCACGCAGCGGAAGTGCGGATATTCACTGAGCGCATTTACGATGTCTGCCGCCATCGGCAACAGGCCGGTGATGTCTTTTCCGCTCACGGCCATCTTTTCCATCACGTCCCACTCGATTGAGCCTACAAGCCTCTGCTTGTCGTAGCCATGTTTCTCGAAATAGTCGGTGAGAATCTTTGCCAAGGCCAACGAGCGACGCTTGCACGTGCTGAAGTTCAGTTCCACGCAGTCGCACAGTATGCCTTCGAGCAGCGTCTCCACGAACTCAGGCGTCACGGAATCGCCACAGAAGCGGAACCCGAGCGAATCCACGCCCTTGTTCAGCACGTCCAACGCCTTGGCATTGGCCTCCTTGGGGTCGTCCACCTGGATGTCTTGGCGCACATACCAAGAGTTGTCGTCCTTTTTGTTGCCCCTTACGAATGGGAACTCGCCCGGCAGGGCGTCGGGTGTCTTTAGCTTGAGCACGTCCTCACGGCGGTAGAACGGCTGCACGCTGAATCCTTCGTTGGTTCTCCAAACCAGCTTTTTGTTGAAGTCCGCGCCCTTCAGGTCCACTTGAATCTTGTCAAGCCATTCCTGTTTGGTCGGAGCCTCAAACTCGGTAAAGAGTTTCTCCCTGTTGTTTGACATAGTTTTATGTGATGTTGTATGTTTGGTTGCTTTTTGCATGGCAGGCATGGCTGAAACCGCATCGGCTTCCCTTGAACGCGCAAAACCACGTATGCCCCCACCTAACCTAATGCAAAGGTATGCAGAATATTCCAAAGTGCTGACCCATGCGCGGAGAAAAAATGACTTATCGCCGCGAAAAACTCAAAATGCAAAGCTGCAACGAAGACGCACAACGAAATCGAACAGCGCGATTGCATTCGCGCCGTCATTGCACTGCCCTCAATATTTCACCCAAAGATGAGCGGCAAAACCGCATATTAATAAAGTCGAGATGTTTGAGAACATTGAGGAGTATGTCGCGAAACTAATATTAGTCCGTCACAGTCTTCTTGGGGAAGGCAATGATATGACAAGCCCCAAGGACATCGCCAACATCAAAAAGAAAATGCACCGTGGCGTGACGGGGTACAACATCTATGAAGTTTCCAATCGGGGATAAAGTGTGGGAGGTTAAGACCGAGGTGTTCAAGGATAAGACGGAAACCTTGTATGTGGCAAAGAAAAAAGGATAGACAACTGTCCAGCGAGGTTCAACAACCCCCATTAGGAATCAGAAGCCTATCCTCAACTGCAAAGATACAAACAAAAACCTAAACCGCAACAAACATGAGGGAAAAAATGTCACGTGAAAATCCTTTCCGAGAAAGCCGCCTTCATTCTGCGATTGTGGTTTAATATACAGTTTACGCAGTGTTGCCAAAGCTCCGCTATGTGCAAGTTACGTCGCGTTGGAGGACGAAAAAACACGCCCATTCCCTCTTGCAAAATAGCGCATGATGCGTTGATTTCAGACGTTCGGGAATGGCGTTTTTGCCTCCCGACAAGCCAACGGACAATCGGAAGGAGGGCAACGAGGCATTAATTGGCCTGCCGTTTGTGGCAAACAAGCCTGCATTCGATGCCTTATTGCATTGCAATTAATATCCCAAAGCAACGCAACGGGGCATTAATTGCACGCCAACGAATGCCTCGTTGCGCAGCATTTCGCCTAAAAATCATGCTTCAAACCAACCATTTCAGTCTTATAAAGCTCATTATCAGCCACTTGGCAAAGCACCCGCTAAAACCGCGTATTTGCCGCCAAGGAGCTGTCTCGCGCAAAAAAGCCGCCTAAATTCGGGCTTAAAACTTAAAGTAAAACTTTAAAGAAAGCGCGTAACTGACATTTATGCACGTTTCAAACAGCCTCATAAATATGCAACAAACTACGCATTACCAGCAGAGATCGCCTGCCAAGCCCCACCCCTGCGCTGTCTCTGCATAATGCGTGAAAAATTCAAAAACACGCCCAACCGCCCGCAAAAAGTCGCACACAATTTGTTTTTTGCGCAATATTTTGCCTAATTTTGCATCGCTTTTTTAAACTTCATCATCTCTTTATGGATTGGCTTGTCTCTTTGTTTACAAAAACAGACACTGTAGCCCACATAACGTTGCTATACGCCATCGTCATAGCAACAGGCGTGCTGCTCGGCAAAATTAAGGTGGGAGGCATATCCCTTGGCGTGACGTTCGTGCTCTTTGCGGGCATCGTGGCGGGTCACATCGGCTTCACGGCCCCGACGAACATCCTCACGTTCCTTCAGGATTTCGGTCTCATCCTGTTTGTCTTTATGATAGGACTTCAGGTCGGCCCCAGTTTCTTTTCCAGCTTCCGGAAGGGCGGCGTGACGCTCAACGGGCTGGCCGCTGTCACCATCCTGCTCAACATTCTGGTGATGTTCGCCTGTTACTTCATCTTCTTCGACACGAGCGACCCGACTAACCTGCCAATGATGGTGGGCACACTCTTCGGTGCCGTGACCAACACTCCCGGTCTTGGAGCAGCCAACGAAGCCCTTGAAAGCGTGTTCCCAAAGGAGTCCACGCCACAGATTGCCTCCGGCTATGCCTGCGCCTATCCGCTTGGCGTGCTCGGAATAATCGGAGCTACGATAGCCATCAGGTACATAACCCACGTGAAACTCGAAAAAGAGGAGGAGGAGCTGAAGCACAAGGGGGAGGAAGATGTCCACGTGAAGCCGCACAATATGCACTTGAAGGTGTCAAACTCCTACCTTGCGGGGCGCACTATACATGAGGTTCACGAATTTCTCAAACGCGACTTCGTATGCTCCCGAATCCTTCACGACGGCCACGTGAGCATCCCCAACAGCAAGACAGTGCTTGAACTGGGCGACAGCCTGTTCATTGTCTGCGCCGAAGCCGATGCCGAAGCCATCGTAGCGTTCATCGGGGAGGAAGTGCAGGTGGAATGGGAGAAGCAAGACCACCCGATGGTATCGAAGCGCATCGTGGTGACAAAGCCCTCGATAAACGGCAAGACGCTCGGACAGATGCACTTCTCCGCGTCCTATGGAGTGAACGTCACGCGCGTGACGCGCTTCGGAATGGAGCTTTTCGCCAACCCGCACCTGCCGCTTCAGGTGGGCGACCGCGTGACGGTGGTGGGCCCGGAAAACCATGTCAACCGCGTGGCAAACGTGCTCGGCAACTCCGTGAGACGTCTCGACTCGCCCAACATTGCCACCATTTTCATCGGAATAATCATTGGAATAGTATTCGGAAGCCTCCCATTCGCCATTCCCGGAATGCCCATGCCGCTGAAACTCGGCATCGCAGGCGGCCCGCTCGTTGTCGCCATCCTCATCGGCCGGTTCGGATACAAAGCGCACCTCGTGACCTATACCACCACCAGCGCAAACAACATGCTGCGCGAAATAGGCCTCGTGCTCTTCCTCGCCAGCGTGGGCATAAAGGCAGGCGCAGGATTCTGGGAGACCGTGGTGCAGGGCGACGGACTGAAATACGTCTACACGGGATTCCTCATCACCGTCATACCAATATTGATCATTGGCACGATTGCACGGTTGAAATACAAGTTCAATTATTTCACCATCATGGGAATGATAGCCGGCACCTATACCGACCCGCCTGCCTTGGCCTACGCCAACCAGTCGTGTTCTAAGGAAGCACCGGCCGTGGGCTACTCGACAGTGTACCCGCTGTGCATGTTCCTGCGCATACTCACAGCCCAACTCATCATCCTGCTATTCTGCGGGGCATGACGGTAAGCAAAAAACACTACATTAACAATAACACTCACGCACTGCACAATGAACAAGTCCGGACTTCTGTTGGGCATCACGCTCTCGGCAGCACCACTGGCGATGTTTGGCCAGATGTCGAACAGCATCAAGCTGAACGAGGTGATGACCAACAACGCCGCAAGCATTCAGGACGAATACGGGCGTCACAAAGCGTGGATTGAGATTGCCAACATATCCCATTCCACATACGACGTGAGGGGAATGTATCTCACGACAGACCGCAGCGTGCTCTCCCGCGACATGAGCGTGCCTGAACGCATGAAACGCATGTGCCCCATCCCAAGCGGAGACGGGCGCACCAACCTCACCGCACGGCAGCACATCACATTCTTCTGCAACAGCAATCCCGCGCAGGGCACACTGCACCTCGCGCTCGAAGTCGACCCCACAAAGCCGACATGGATTGCTCTCTACAACGGCAATGCCACTGAACTGATTGACTCCGTAACCGTACCCGTGCTCGAGGCAGACCAGTCCTATGCACGACAAACGGACGGCTCGCCCCTGTGGGAAGTGAAGACGGCGGCAGATGTCACCCCAGACATATCCAACGGCATTTCCAGCATGGAGTCGAAGGTGGCAAAACTGAAGCGCGACGACCCCTACGGCTTAGGCATTACGGCACTTTCCATGGGCATCGTGTTCTTCTGCCTTGCACTGCTGTATGCCTTCTTCTCGCTTTTCGGACTGTTCGTCAGGCATCGCACCGCCGCACGCAAGATGGCAAGCATACAGCCGCTGAAAGCCGGTGTGGACACGGTGGAGAAGACCGTGGAAATAGGACACAGGACAAACGTCATGCTGCGTGACGGCATCAAGACGAGAGGCATCGACCGCGAAACCTACATGGCCGTGATCTCGCTTGCCATACAGCAGTATATTATGAACACGCACGACGTGGAGAGCGGCATCATCACCATCAAGCCCAAGGATACGAACTGGAACGAGGAATACATCCAGATGACACATTTCCACGAATAACCCACAAGAAACCATCAAAGAAAACAGCCATGAACAAGTTCCAATACAAAGTGCAAGGCGTCGACTACGACGTAGAGATAGAGGAGATGGAGGGCAATGTGGCCAAAGTGCTCGTCAACGGCATTCGGTTCGAGGTTGAACTGAAACAGCCCATCAACCCAGCACACGCCATCCGCAAACGCCACGACATGGTGCAGCCGACACAGGCCGCCCAACAGCAAGCCCCGGCAACACCACAGCCTGCGGCAACAGGCGGCGCATCGCAGCCTACGGCACAACCCGCCGCAGCCGGCAGCGGCTCACAAGTGAAATCGCCGCTGCCCGGCACCATCACAACCGTGTGCGTGAAAGTCGGCGACAAGGTGAACATTGGCGACACCGTGGTTGTGCTTGAAGCCATGAAGATGCAGAACAACATTGAGTCTGAATTTGCAGGCACAGTCACGTCGGTAATGGTCAACACAGGAGATTCCGTGCTTGAAGGAGCTGTGCTCATCACAATAGCTTGATGCGTATGAACTTCACAGACTTTATCGCAGAGAACTTCAATGAGTTTCTCACCTATACGGGCTTTGCCAACGCCTCGGCTGGAAACATAATAATGATAGTGGTGGGGGCGATTCTCATCTATCTCGCCATCAAGAAAGACTTTGAGCCTCTGCTGCTCATTCCGATTGGGCTTGGCATCATACTCGGCAACATACCGTTCCGCGCCGACGCAGGGCTGGAGATTGGCCTTTACGAAGACAACTCCGTGCTCAACATCTTCTATCAGGGAGTGCGTCAGGGCTGGTATCCGCCATTGGTATTCCTCGGAATCGGTGCGATGACCGACTTCTCCGCACTCATAGCCAACCCAAAACTGGTGCTAATCGGAGCTGCCGCACAATTCGGCATCTTCGGAGCTTATATGGTGGCACTGGCCTTGGGCTTTGAACCGAACCAAGCTGCGGGCATCGCCATCATCGGAGGAGCAGACGGCCCGACCGCAATATTCCTCTCGTCGAAACTTAGTCCGAACCTGATGGGAGCGATAGCCGTGTGCGCATACTCCTACATGGCACTCGTACCGCTCATACAGCCGCCTATCATGCGACTGCTCACCACGAAGAAAGAGCGTCTCATCCGCATGAAGCCCGCCCGTCAGGTGAGCCAGACGGAACGCATACTCTTCCCCATCATCGGACTGTTGCTGACCGCGTTCATCGTGCCCTCCGGTCTGCCGTTGCTCGGCATGTTGTTCTTCGGCAACCTGCTTAAGGAATCGGGCAAGACCACTCGCCTTGCCAAGACCGCTGGCTCGGCACTGAACGACATCGTGGTGATGCTGCTTGGCCTCACCGTGGGCTGCTCCACGCAAGCCAGCGAGTTCCTCACGATGAACACGCTCTTCATCTTCATCATCGGAGCATTTGCCTTTATGGTGGCAACGGCAAGCGGAGTGCTGTTCGTAAAGCTGATGAACATCTTCCTTCCGAAGGACAAGAAGATCAATCCGCTCATCGGAAATGCAGGCGTTTCGGCCGTGCCCATGAGCGCACGCATAAGCAACAACCTCGGACTGGAGTACGACCGACGCAACTTCCTGCTGATGCACGCCATGGGACCGAACGTCGCCGGCGTGATAGGCTCGGCCGTGGCTGCCGGAGCATTGCTCGGCTTCATGTCGTGAGGCAGGCACTGCCAACAACTCACGAAGCCGCCCCTCAAACGTCCAGCAATGGGCTTTGAGGGGCGGCTTCGTTTTCTTTCCCCGGATTTTGGGCAATGCGTCACCATTGCCCGAGCCAGTCGCAAAAGCAAGTGACAGGCTATTTAAGTTCCAATTCTTTCTGAAGCCGCAGGATTTCGTCGCGATATTGTGCCGCCTGCATGAAATCGAGCCGCTTTGCCGCCTCCTTCATCAGCCGCGTTGTCTCTGCGATGCACTTCTCTAGCTGCGGTCTCGTCATGCGCATCACTATCGGGTCGGCGGCAAAAGCGTGTTCCACAGGTTCGGAGTAAGCCATCGGTTCTATGGATGGAGTAGGCTTTCCAGTCTCCTGCGACAGCACACTGTGCCTAATTTCCTTACGTACTTGCGTCGGGGTTATGCCATGAGACTCGTTGTACTGCATCTGCTTTACCCTGCGACGGGCGGTCTCGTCGATGGTCTTCTGCATACTCTCGGTCACCGTGTCGGCATACATTATCACTTTCCCGTTTACGTTTCGTGCCGCGCGGCCAGCCGTCTGCGTGAGGCTTCGGTGGCTTCTCAAAAAGCCCTCCTTGTCGGCATCGAGGATGGCCACGAGCGACACCTCCGGCAAGTCAAGTCCTTCGCGCAACAGGTTGACGCCCACGAGTACATCGTACTTACCCAGCCGCAAGTCGTCGAGAATCTGCACACGGTCGAGAGTGGCAATGTCGCTGTGTATGTAGGCCGTGCTCACGCCATGTCCCAAGAGATATTCAGACAGCTCCTCGGCCATCCGTTTCGTCAGCGTGGTGACGAGCACACGTTCACCCCGGCCTTGGCGCAACCTGATTTCCTCCATAAGATCGTCTATCTGGTTTTCGCTCGGCCTCACTTCTATCTCAGGGTCAAGCAGTCCCGTTGGCCTGATGACCTGCTCCACCACAACACCCCCAGCCTCGCCAAGCTCATAATCGGCCGGAGTTGCCGAGACATAAATCACTTGGTTTATCATGCTGTGGAACTCATCGAACGTGAGTGGGCGGTTGTCGAAAGCCGCAGGCAGCCTGAAGCCATACTCCACGAGGTTGGTCTTCCGCGCCCTGTCACCGCCATACATAGCACTGATTTGCGGCACACTGACATGGCTTTCGTCAACAATCATAATATAATCGTCGGGAAAGAAGTCCAGGAGACAGTATGGCCGCTCGCCTGGGTTGCGTCCGTCGAAGTAGCGCGAATAGTTCTCTATGCCCGAACAGTGCCCCAGCTCCTTTATCATCTCCATGTCATACTCCACACGTTCCTTAATCCTCTGCGCCTTTACAGGGTCGCCATTCTCGGTGAAAAAGTCCACTTGCTTCACGAGGTCGTCCTGTATGGAACGTATGGCTATGTCCGTCTGCTCCTGCGTCGTCATAAAAAGGTTGGCCGGATAGAGCTTGTATTCATCGAAAGATGCGAGCCTGTCGAGCGTAACGGCATCGCGTTCCTCGATGGCATCAATCTCATCGTCCCAGAACGTCACCCTCAGCACGGCCTCGCTGTAAGCCAAGGCGATGTCCACAGTGTCGCCGCGAACGCGGAAGTTGCCGCGCTGGAGGTCGATGTCGTTGCGCACATAGAGAGCCTGCACGAGGCGGCGCAGAAGCGCATTGCGCCCCATCGACTGCCCACGGCGCAACTCTATGATGTTCTCCGAGAGCGCAACGGGACTTCCCATTCCATAAATGCAGCTTACCGAGGACACCACCACAACGTCCTTGCGTCCCGAAAGCAACGACGAAACGGCTCTAAGGCGCAGGCTGTCGATTTGCTCGTTTATGGCAAGGTCTTTCTCTATGTACGTATCGGTGCTTGGAATGTATGCCTCCGGCTGGTAATAATCGTAGTAGCTGACATAATATTCCACTGCATTGCCGGGGAAAAAGCCCCGCATCTCCTCGTAAAGCTGCGCCGCAAGCGTCTTGTTGTGGCTCAAAATCAATGTCGGCCTGCCCACGTTGGCAATGACGTTGGCCATGGTGAACGTCTTGCCCGAACCTGTCACGCCGAGCAACACCTGCGCCTTGTCTCCACGGAGCACGCCTTCCGTCAGTTCTCGTATGGCCTCGGGCTGGTCGCCAGTGGGCCTATATGCAGACGTAAGTACATATCCTTTCATCGTCGACAAAATTACGTAAAATATAACTGACAGGCCGTATCCTCTGCCATATTTAGCTAAAATTAGCCGTAAAGGCTTTGACTGTTGTTGGAAAATGCGTATTTTTGCACACCAAAACATTGGCTAATGAAGAAAGCTGTTATTATGGTATTCTTGGCGGCTGTGCTCCTTGGCGGCTGTGCGGGGGAATACAACCGCGTCTACAAGTTATCAGACTACGACTACAAGTACGAATATGCCAAGGAATGCTTTGCTACCGGCAAGTTCATGCGCGCTGTACAGCTACTGCAAGAACTTGTCACAATAATGAAAGGAACTGACAACGGCGAAGAGTGCCTCTACATGCTCGCCATGGCGCAATTCTGCAACCACGACTACGAAAGCGCATCGGCCACTTTCAAGAAGTATTACAGCAGCTATCCCCGTGGCATATACGCCGAACAGGCGGCCTACTACATCGGCCAGTCGCTCTATGAGAGTACTCCCGAGCCGCGCCTCGACCAAACGCCTACCGTAAACGCTATAAACGCATATCAGGAGTTTCTCGACTTCTTCCCAGACTCAAAGCTGCGTCCGTCAGCTCAACAGAAGCTCTTCGACCTGCAAGACAAGCTCGTAATGAAAGAGTATCTCTCAGCTAAACTCTACTACGACCTTGGCGACTATTTCCTCAACTGCACCAACGGTGGCTCTAACTATGAGGCCTGCATCATAACAGCGCAGAACGCACTGAAAACCTATCCTTACAGCAAAATGCGCGAAGAATTTGCCATTCTCATAATGAAGAGCAAGTTTGAACTGGCGGAACAAAGCGTGGAGGCAAAGCGCGTGGAACGCTATCGCGATGCCGAGGACGAGTGCTACGGATTCATCAACGACTATCCGGACAGCAAGGAAAGAGCAACGGCGGAGAAATTCATCGAAAAATGCAAGAAGGTGACAAACGATTGAAAGAAAAAACATACAAATAGCAATAAGAAAAGATGGATTACAAGGAATCAAAAGCCCCGGTGAACACCGTGACGCGCAACATTATGGACATGTGCGAAAGCACCGGTAACATCTACGAAAGTGTTGCCATAATATCCAAACGCGCAAACCAGATTTCAGTCCAAATAAAAGAAGACCTCAGCAAGAAGCTCGCAGAGTTCGCCTCCTACGACGATAGTCTCGAAGAGGTGTTTGAGAACAGGGAACAAATAGAGATTTCGCGCTACTACGAAAAACTGCCGAAACCCACGCTTCTCGCAACACAAGAGTTCATCGAGGGCAAGGTTTATTGGAAGGATTCTTCCCGCGATTCCATGAAAGAAGAAGAGAACTGAATTTCAGCGTGATGATACAGCGCATACAAACTGTCTACCTCGCGGCGGCTTGCATTCTGCTTATTGCAAGCCTGTTCCTGCCCATCGGAACCATTACAGCGACAGACGGAACGGCGGCGGCAGCATACAACCTTTGCCTCGTGCAATCACTGACGGGCAACACGGATGCGGGCAATGTCCCTGTGCTGGCCATCGCGGTGCTGATCGTAATACTGGCTGTAGCGGTATTCAATGGCGCGAAAGCCATTTTCTTATACAGAAGCCGCAAGATCCAAGCCACCCTATGTCTCTTCGGAGCACTGTTGATAATGGGATGGTATGTGCTCTATGCAGCTTTCGCCATCGTTGGCTTGCCCAATGCTGACGACATTATGCTCCACCCGCAGTGGGGACTGGCCTTGCCATTCGTGGCCGGCATATTTCTCCTGCTCGCACGCAGGGCCATCAACCACGACGAGCAACTTGTGAGGGCAGCCGACAGAATAAGGTGAGGGTGACCTTTCCCGCCCCACCCTCCGGCCCAAACGCTGCACCGAACGGTCTCACCAATGCCAAAACGCAGCATAAACGCACAAGCAAAGCTTCACAGACCAAGAAACAACTCCATGACCATGCGCACACTTTATATTACAATGACGGCCTTAGCTTTGGCCTTCGCTGTGTCTGCGCCGGCACAAAAACGCACGAGGATGACTGCGGCCGAACGAGCAAAGGCGGAGAAAGAGGCCAAAGAAGCGCAACAACGCATCGACCTTATGACATCTGCCACGCAGCGCGTGATATTCATTGACAGCGTGGTTGTGGACAAGGACAGTTTCTTGGAACACTACAACATCGGCAGGGAGGCTGGCAGCCTCCACACCAATAGCGAGTTCTTCGGGCAGAAAGAACAAAGCGAGGAATACGTCTACCTCAACGAATTTGGTGATAAATGCTACCTTGCATTGGCCGACACGACGGGCGAGACATCACTCTACAGCTGTGATATGTTCGACGGGAAATGGTCAACGCCAGAACCACTGCGCGGCCTTGGCAACGAAACGCAGATAAAATCGCCCAACTATCCGTTTATGATGGCCGATGGCACAACGCTCTATTTTGCAGCCAAGGGCAGCGAAAGCATTGGCGGATATGACATCTTCGTCACTCGGTTCAACTCCGGCAGTGGACAGTTTCTGCGTCCGGAGAACATTGGAATGCCATTCAACTCCACCGCAAACGACTACATGTACGCCGTTGACGAATACAACGGAATAGGCTGGTTCGCCACTGACCGCAACCAACCAGAGGGCAAGGTGTGCATATATATGTTCGTTCCGACATCCACACGCCAGATTTATTCGCCCGACATGTACTCCGAAGAGCAGATACGCAACTTCGCCAACCTTGAAAGCATAGCCGCAACATGGGAGGACGGCAAGGAGAGAGCAGAGGCACTCGCCCGTCTTAAAGCCATAACGCCAGCAACAAACGATGAAAACGACAGCCCGCTTTTCTCGTTCGTGATTGACGACAACCGTACATACACCAAGCTGTCTGACTTCCGCGACAAACAAAATGTTTTGCGCTACAAGCAACTCAACGTCATACAGTCGGAGATTGCGGCCACTGAACAAGCCTTAGAGAAAGCGCGCGAGCAATATTCACAGGCCGCAGGAAACCAGCGCGAAGCCTTGAAATCGTCCATCCTTGCCGATGAAGACAGGCTTCTAAAGCTCGACAGCCAAGCCAACGAAATGGCAAAGGAAATAAGGAACACAGAAAACAGCCTGAAATAAAGCTGTACACAGACGCAAGACCAAACCAGACGCGGACAAATGGCGCAGGTGTGGCATTGTCGCAGATGAGGAATTTGGCACAAGACAGCCTTTCACTGCACAAAAGCGGACATCCCACGCCAAAGCGGATGCAATGCCGCAAAGGCATCATAAAGCCGGAACTAAGCCAAAAGGTTGCAGACCTCAACACATAACCTAACCAAAACAACAGCCAACATGGAAAGATATTACGCAGAATCCGAACTAATAATCAATGCCGACGGCAGCGTGTTCCACCTGCACATCACCCCATCCCAGCTGGCAGACAAGGTGATACTCGTGGGCGACCCGGGGCGTGTCTCGCTCGTGGCTTCACTTTTCGACACTCGGGAATACGAGGTTGAAAGCCGCGAATTTCACACCGTCACAGGCACATTCAAGGGAAAGCGCATCACAGTGCTGTCCACAGGCATCGGCTGCGACAACATCGACATCGTGCTGAACGAACTCGATGCTCTGGCCAACATTGACTTCACAACACGCTACGAGAAGCCCACCGTGCGCCAACTGGAACTTGTGCGCATCGGCACTTGCGGTGGACTGCAACCATACACGCCAGAAGGCACGTTCATCTGCTCTGAAACGTCAGTGGGATTCGACGGCCTCCTCAACTTCTACGAGGGTCGCAACGCCGTCTGCGACCTCGCCCTCGAACGGTCGCTCATAGCGCATCTCGGATGGACAGGTAACATCTGTACACAATATCCATACGCCATCAATGCCGACCCGGAGTTGACGGAGCGCATCGCAGGCAACGACATGGTGCGCGGAATAACCATCTCCTGCGGCGGTTTCTTCGGCCCGCAAGGTAGACAACTGCGCGTACCGCTTGCCGACCCGAGGCAAAACGAGAAGGTGGAGAGCTTCACATACGGCGGACGGCAAGTCACAAACTATGAGATGGAAAGCTCCGCACTGGCCGGTTTGGCTCGCCTCATGGGGCACAAGGCCACCACTGTCTGCATGGTGATTGCCAACAGACGGACACAAAAAGCCAATACTGGATACAAGAATCAGATTGGCGACCTCGTGAAACTTGTGCTCGAAAGGATTTAA
>CAZURD010000053.1:0-16248 GCA_964623445.1 uncultured Prevotella sp.
CAATAAGGCATTAATTGGCCTCCAATAAGGCATTAAATGCAATGCAATAAGGCATTAAATGCAATGCAATAAGGCATCCGTTGCAAAGCAACGAGAGTTGCCGCCGAGTTGGATGGGTAAGGTTGCACATTTCCAACTTGGCCGCAGCATTTAACCCAAATCGGTCATCAGGCCATTATTACGTCGGGAAAAGCCTTTTCGGAAAACTCTTCGCCTGCTTCCGCGCTCCTGTCGGCATCTTGTCTCCCGTCGCGCCTCAGAGCAGCCCGCTACGCTTTCGGCGAGGCCGGAAGCCAACCTGCACGGCGTGACCGCAAAACAGTCTGAAGCCTAACGAACGATTTGGATTTAAACTTTGCTAATTTGGCAACATGCGGACATTTATAAAAAATTTTGTTTTTCTTTTCCATTTGCGCCCGCCTTTCACTATCTTTGCAACCCAATCGATGCAAATTGTCGCATCTATGAATAAAAAAGCAGGAATATAACGTTATATCAACAGGAAGAGATGACAGAGACAAAGAAAATCAAGACTGCGCTCGTCTCGGTGTACCACAAGGACGGGCTTGACGAAATTTTGGCCAAGCTGGTGGCCGACGGCGTGAAGCTGCTCTCCACCGGCGGCACACAGGCGTTCATTGAGCAACTCGGCCACGAGTGCCAGAAAGTGGAAGACTTGACCACCTACCCCTCCATACTCGGCGGGCGCGTGAAGACGCTCCACCCAAAAGTGTTCGGAGGCATACTTGCTCGCCGCGACAACGCCGGCGACCGAGAGCAGATGGAACAATACGAAATACCTGAAATCGATCTCGTCATCGTAGACCTGTATCCTTTCGAGGAGACCGTGGCAAGCGGAGCAAGCGATGCCGACATCATAGAGAAAATTGACATCGGCGGCATTTCGCTCATCCGCGCCGGAGCAAAGAATTTCAACGACGTGGCCATTGTCCCGAGCAAGAACGAATACGGAATGCTGCGCGACATACTCAACAAGCGCGGCGCAGCCACCACCCTTGAGGAAAGGCGCGAGCTGGCCACAAGGGCTTTCGGCGTGAGCAGCCACTACGACACTGCCATCCACTCGTGGTTTGAGGGCGGCAAGAAATAAGCCAACTCCCGAACAATCTTCAGCGACACAACATATCACAACAGGATTTAAGTAGGACAGGAACTTATGGGATTCTTTTCCTTCGTTCAAGAGATTGCGATGGATCTCGGCACAGCCAACACCATCATAATCAGTGACGACAAAATAGTGGTGGACGAGCCATCGGTGGTGGCTCTTGACCGCCGCACAGACAAGATGATTGCCGTGGGCAAGGATGCCAAGATGATGTATGAGAAAACCCACGACAACATACGCACCATACGCCCGCTGCGCGACGGCGTGATAGCCGACTTCTCGGCCTGCGAGCAAATGATGCGCGGACTCATCAAGAGGGTTCACAAGGGCAGCCGCCTTTTCTCTCCGTCGCTGCGCATGGTGATTGGCGTTCCGTCCGGTTCAACCGAGGTTGAGCTTAGGGCCGTGCGCGACTCTGCCGAGCACGCCGACGGACGTGATGTCTACCTCATCTACGAACCGATGGCGGCCGCCATCGGCATAGGCATCGACGTGGAAGCCCCGGAAGGCAACATGATTGTAGACATCGGCGGCGGCTCTACGGAGATTGCCGTGATTTCGCTCGGCGGCATCGTCAGGAACAACTCCATACGAATAGCGGGCGACGACCTCACCGCCGACATTCAGGAGTACATGAGCCGCCAACACAACGTGAAAGTGAGCGAGCGCATGGCCGAACGCATAAAGATTCACGTTGGCTCGGCACTCACCGACCTTGGCGACGAGGCACCGGAGGACTACGTGGTGCATGGCCCCAACCGCATAACGGCTCTGCCAATGGAGGTGCCCGTGTGCTATCAGGAGATTGCCCACTGCCTCGACAAGACCGTGGCGAAAATCGAAAACGCCGTGCTTTCCGCACTGGAGAACACGCCACCGGAGCTTTATGCCGACATCGTGAAGAACGGCATATACCTCAGCGGCGGCGGCGCACTGCTCCGAGGTCTCGACAAACGGCTTGCCGACAAGATTGGCATAGAGTTCCACATCGCCGAAGACCCACTCCACAGCGTGGCGCGCGGCGCGGGCATAGCCCTAAAGAACATCGACCGCTTTTCGTTCCTTACACGCTGACGGCGCACACGTGAGCGCAACGCTGACAGGCATTGCCGGCTACGTCGGCACACCGCCACCAAAGCCATCCTCAAAGAAGAAAACAGACATTCACCGTGCGCACACTGCTGGAGTTCATCGCCAAGCACATACATTGGTTTGTCTTCGCGCTGCTCGAAATAATTTGCGGCGTGATGCTTTTCCGCCACAACGCCTATCAAGGCAGTGTATGGTTCACCACAGCCAACGCGGTGGTGGGCAAAATCTACGAGTGCAACGCCGCGTTGAAGTCGTTCTTCTCGCTCACTACCGTCAACCAGCAGCTCACCGACCGCAACATCCGCCTCGAACAGCAGCTCGCCGAACTTAGCCACAAGTATGCCGAGCTGACGCGCGACAGCAGCGACCTCGAACGCGCAGGGCAGCAACTGCTCAACCGCTACAAGCTGATAGAGGCCAAGGTGATAGACAATACGCTCGACCGCACATACAACCTGATGACCATCGACAAGGGGCGTGCCGACGGTGTACACACCGATATGGGCGTGGCCTGTGGCATGGGCGTGGTGGGCATCGTCTGCATGGCCTCCGACCACTATGCCGTGGTGATGCCAGTGCTCAATGCCAAGACGCGCATCAGCTGCACAATCAGGGGGCGCGGCTATTTCGGCTACCTCAACTGGACGGGCGGCGACCCTACCCTCGCCTACGTTGAGGACATTCCGCGCCACGCCCGCTTCTACCGTGGAGACATCATTGAGACGAGCGGATATTCCACGATGTTCCCGCAGGGGGTGCCCGTGGGACGCATCGAGAAAGTCTATAACTCGCGCGACGGCCTCTCCTACAGGCTGCTCGTGCGCCTTTCCACAGACTTTTCGACCGTCCGCGATGTGGCCGTAATTGCCGACAGCACCGCCAACGAACGGCTGCGGCTGCTCGACGCTGCACGCGACTCGCTCGGCATAAGCCGCACACAATAGACCGCCACGGCCAAAGGAAACCACAATGAGACTCATAGTCACCGACATACTACGGAGGCTCGCCGTGCTGTGCGGCCTCTGTCTGGCGCAGGCTCTCGTGCTCAACCACATCCGCCTGTTCGGATGCGCCATGCCGTTGCTCTATGTCTACATGACGCTGCGTTTTCCCATCGGCTATCAAAAATGGGCGGTGTTGCTGTGGAGCTTCGCCATGGGCGTGGCCATAGACACTTTCACGAACACTCCAGGCGTGGCCGCAGCGTCTCTGACACTCGTCGGAGCGGTGCAGCCGCACTTTTTCTCACTCTTCGTCCAGCGCGAGGCACCGCCTGAGACCGTGCCTTCGATGAGGTCGCTCGGCCCGTGGAAGCTCGCGTTCTTCGTGTTCTCGCTAACCCTGCTCCACTGTCTCGTGCTCTTCGCACTTGAACTGTTTGGCGCGGGACAATGGCTGCGCTGGCTCGAATGCACAGGCGGCAGCGCACTGCTAACGACCCTGGTGATTATGGCAATAGAGGGAGCGAGGGCAAGGTGAAAGACTATGGACTTGAAAAACGTAGCTATATAATCGGCGGGGCGGCCATGCTCATCGTCGTAATATACATCGTGCGCCTTTTCACGCTCCAGATTATGAGCGATGACTACAAGCGCAACGCCGACTCAAACGCCTTGCTCAAACGCATAGACTACCCCTCGCGCGGCATCATCACCGACCGCGAGGGGCGACTAATGGTCTACAACCAACCGGCATACGACATTATGGTGGTGATGAACGAGGAGCGCGGACGGCTCGACACGGCCGATTTCTGCGCCACGCTCGGCATGACGCGCGAGGAGTTCGACAACCGCATGGCTGCCATAAAGGATCGCTCACGCAACCCCGGCTACTCACGCTTCACGCCACAGCTGTTCATGGCACAAGTGCCTGACGAGGAATTCAGCGTGTTTCAGGAAAAGCTGTTCCGCTTTCCCGGCTTCTACGTGCAACGGCGCAGCGTGAGACAATACCAATATCCATACGCCGCCCACGTGATTGGCGATGTGGCCGAAGTGTCACCCGCCGACATTGAGGAGGACGACTACTACCAGCCGGGCGACTACATAGGCAAGCTCGGCGTGGAGCGACGATACGAACGGCAGCTCCGTGGAGAGAAAGGCGTGCAGATACTCTTGCGCGACGTTCACGGACGCATACAAGGGAGCTACCAAAACGGGGCACTCGACCAACGCCCTGTGGCGGGAAAGACGCTCACGCTGAGCATCGACATCGAACTCCAAGCCTTGGCCGAACGGCTGCTCGAAGGCAAGATTGGCAGCATCGTGGCCATCGAGCCAAGCACGGGGGAGGTGCTCTGCATGGCCTCTTCGCCCACCTACGACCCACGCCTCATGGTTGGACGGCAGCGCAGCAAGAACCATGCGAAACTCGCCATGGACCCGTGGCGGCCACTGCTCAACCGCAGCATAATGGGGCTTTATCCTCCAGGGTCGACTTTCAAGACATCGCAGGCACTCACATTCCTAAGCGAAGGCATAATCACGAGGCAGACGGCATACTCCTGCAACCGTGGGTTCTATTTCCGGGGACTGCACGTGGGATGCCACGGGCACGGCTCACCGCTGGCCATCGTCGATGCCCTAAGCACCTCGTGCAACGCTTTCTTCTGCTGGGGGTTATACTACATGATAGGCAACCGCTCCAAGTATGCCACAGTACAGGAGGCAATGAACCGCTGGCGCGACTACATGGTGAGCATGGGGTTCGGCTACCGTCTCGGCATAGACCTGCCCGGAGAGAAACGCGGTCTAATACCAAACGCCAGTTTCTACGACAAGGCTTACCGTGGCTCGTGGAACGGACTGACCATCATCAGCATATCGATTGGACAGGGAGAGGTGACACTCACGCCGCTCCAGATTGCCAACCTCGGGGCTACTATTGCCAACAGGGGCTACTACTACGTGCCGCACGTGGTGAAAGCCATTGAGGGCGAAGACATCGACACCACCTACACTCGGCGCCTCTACACAATGGCGGGACGCGATGCCTATGAAACCGTGGTAGAGGGAATGCGCAGCTCTGTGCTGAGGGGAACATGCCGCAAAGCCAACCGCCCCGAATATGAAGCCTGCGGAAAGACGGGGACGGCGCAGAACCGTGGACACGACCACTCCGTGTTCATGGGCTTTGCACCAATGAACGACCCTAAGATAGCCGTTGCCGTCTACGTGGAGAACGGCGGATGGGGAGCTGACTATGGTGTGCCTATCGGCTCGCTGCTGATGGAGAAGCACATCAACGGACACCTGTCGGAGGAATCGGAGAAACTGGCCGATGAGTTCCAGCACAGACGTATAAACTATGACCAAAGAAGCAGATAGGAAAAGCGCATTGCGCTCGGTGGACTGGTGGACAGTGGGGGTATATCTCGCACTGCTCACCTTTGGCTGGATTAGCGTGTGCGGGGCAAGCTACACCTATGGCGACACCGACATTTTCAGCCTCGACACACGTTCCGGAATGCAGATTGTGTGGATTGCTACATCGCTTTGCCTCGGCTTCGTGATATTGATGCTCGACGAAAAACTCTACGACACGCTTGCCTACGTGATATACGCCGTGTTGCTGCTCACGCTCTTTGCCACCATATTCAATCCACACGAGATAAAAGGCTCACGCTCGTGGCTCGTGCTCGGTTCACTGCGGGTGCAGCCAGCCGAGTTCGCCAAGTTTGCCACAGCCTTGGCTTTGGCAAAGCTCATGTCGGCCTACGGCTACGACATTCACCGCTGGAAAGACTTTGCGCTTGCGTTATGCGTCATCGTCGCGCCTATGGCCTTCATCGTGATGCAGCGCGAGACAGGCTCCGCCCTTGTCTATCTGGCCTTCTTCCTCGTGCTCTACCGTGAGGGGATGCCTGGCTGCGTGCTTTTCACGGGCATCGCAGCCGTGGTCTACTTCGTGGTTGGCATACGCTTCGAAGCTGTCCAGCTGCTCGACACGCCCACATCACTCGGCGTGTTCATCGTCCAGCTGCTTGTACAACTGTTCACGGCGGGCATGGTGTATGCCTACACCCCTACCCGAACAATGGCACGGATAATTGCCATTGGCAGTCTCGGCATCACGACATTGGCACTGCTTTTCTCCGAATTCGTAATCCCGTTCGACATAGTATGGGTGCAGCTCGGAGCATGTGTACTAATCGTGGCATGGCTCATCATAGCCGGAATTGCCCAAAGACTGCGCAACTTCTTCCTCATCGCGGCCTTTACGCTCGGCTCGATGGCATTCTTTTACTCCACCGATTACGTGCTCAACAATGTGCTTGAACCCCACCAGCGCGTGCGCATCAACGTGCTGCTCGGCCTTGAGGAAGACCTCGCTGGCGCAGGCTACAACGTACACCAGAGCGAAATTGCCATCGGTTCGGGCGGTCTGCGCGGAAAAGGATTCCTCAATGGAACGCAGACAAAACTGAAATTCGTGCCCGAACAAGACACAGACTTCATCTTCTGCACCGTCGGCGAGGAAGAGGGCTTTCTTGGCTCAGCTGGCGTTCTGTGCCTATTCCTCATACTAATCCTGCGCCTCATCTACCTCGCCGAACGACAACCGACACGCTTCGGGCGCGTCTACGGCTATTCGGTACTGTCGATTTTCATCTTTCACGTGTCCATAAATGTTGGCATGGTGCTCGGCCTTACTCCCGTGATAGGCATCCCGCTGCCGTTCTTCAGTTATGGAGGCTCGTCATTGTGGGGCTTCACTTTCCTGCTGTTCATCTTCCTGCGCATCGATGCCGGACGCGACAAAAGCAAATAACGAGTTGGATACCACGAGCCAGAGAGATATAATCAAGAGGCAGGAACACGCCTATTCGGGATAAAAACACAAAAGAAAAATCCTCACCTCCCCTTTAAATCCATTAACGACTTCCAAGAAAGTTATCGCCCATATAAATCATTCCTGTTCGCTTCAAGCAACCGTAGCTGGGCTTCTATCACGGAAAGGCGAGGCATGGCGAAACCCGCCTTACGCGCCATTGTTATCGGCTTGGAGTAAAGATAGTCTATTTCCATAGGGCGATGTGCCATCCAGTCCACCATCATGCTCGGGGCATATGACGGCATACGGCATGTCATTGCCACCATCTTGTCGACGAACGCATCCTCAATCGCGGTAACGCCACAGGCGCGTGCGGCCTCCAATACCTCGCCCATCAACGCTCTTACAAGTGCCTCACCTGACTCGGAGGCCAGCAAAAGATCGGTGGTAAGCCCTGTGACAACGGTCAATCCATTGAACGGCATGTTCCACACGGCCTTGCGCCAACGCGCCTCCGCATAGTCAACCTCAAATGTACGGATGCCCGCATTGGCAAAGGCTTTCATAAGACAATCCATTGCCGAACGATCACGACAAGAGTAGTTGCCGATGTTGACAGAACCATTTGATGTGTGGAGGATATGCCCCGGCGCTGTTTTTGTGGAACAGATGAATGCCAATCCGGCAAGCAACTGCACATCGGGTAGCATTTCCTGCACGTCATCCTCAACCCCGACACCGTTCTGGATGAGCAGAACCACGGTGGAGGGTTTGAGCAACGGCGAAAGCAACGAGGGCAAAAGATGGTTGGCCGTGGTCTTGAGGCCAACTATAACAAAGTCTGCCTGCGGCATATCATCGGCGCGGCAATAAATGTTGGGCGAAGAAAGTGTGAACGAACCGTCCACAGATTCAATTTCAAGACCGTGCTCTGCCACATGACTATAGTCGCTATGGAGCAGGAAATGCACATCGTAGCCCACACGAGCGAGCCTCGCTCCATAAAATCCCCCTACGGCACCTGTGCCTATTATAGCTATGTTCATCGCGTGATAAGGTTTTTGTCAGTTGCGCAGGACATACAAATGCGACCACTTGTCGCAAGCCGTCCAACGACAAAAGTAAGCATTTTGTACAAAACGACAAAATTTATTCCTCTATCAATTGGTATAGAACGGTTTTCGTACCCGTGACGACAGCAGTTCTTGGTCAGGGATGGCAGGTTGCCCGTAAACCTATTAGGATTGTTTCTATGATTAAATTGGCCGTCACTCCAACAAGAAACGTACAACGGCTCGCATGACTGCGGTGCGTCGTGCATCATATTTGATGCACTCGAATGGGAATCCCATGACAAAGGCGCGGTGGCTGATGTTCTTGAGAGCTACGGCGGCTGTCGTGCCGTCTGAATAGGCCAATGTGGCGAACGCCCCATTGACAGGCAATAGGGTATCGGTGATAGGAGCACAGTAGTGTTCCTCATTGAGAGCGGAGTAGATTCCCAATTGTGTGCCCATGCCACTGATGTAGCCTTCACCAGGACGGGTCGTGCCTCCGGAAGCGCAACCAAGGACATTGGCGAGAAACTCCCGTCCACTTTCTGTCTGTGCGGCATCGGAGGCCATGTATGCTCCACTTGCGAACAGCGCACCGCCTCGAGCGGAATATGTACGCAAACGGGCTTGCATAGCAGAGGAACTTGTCACATTGATTGAGCCATTGCCAGAGCGTTCAAGACCGAGCAGCAGGTCTGTCATGGCATAGCGGGAGAGGTCTATACTCCCGTCTTCCACAGCCGCGTCCGTACAGCTGGATATATTGAGTAATACGCCGCCTGCGGCCATGGCCTCAGCATGGCAACGCACATAGTTGAAGTCATTGCCAGCGAAGAACATGCCCTCAAAGTCTTTGTTAGTCCAACCAAGCCCTCCTTCATCCTCGATACCTACACGCGACGTATCGAAGCCCAGCTGCCGTCCCACCCATGCAGTAGTGCGACCTAACGACACGCCGGGATCAGCATCCAGATCGAAGCCCTGCTCACTCTCACTCAAACGCATGGCGGGCGGGGACAAGCGGTGAAAGCCGTTGACTATTAGCACACTCCTTGTAGATTCAGGTCGGTACATGGCGCACAGTTCCTCCGTTGGGAAACTACGACCGCCACGTGTGACGGCGACCACGCGAAAGCTGTAGAGCACGCCCTCGTCGAGCTTCACGCGAAGGCTTGTCGCGCCTCTGACGAGAGTGCCATTGTCAAAATCGTCCTGTCCACGTTTCGTGTAGACAATGTAAGCCGTAGGGAACGCCGTTGGTTCTTCATCGTCTGGCGTGGGTTGCCAACGGAGCGTAGCCGTCGCATCGTCACTCGTTTCCACGCTGAAGTGGCTCGGGGTGAGCGGCGCAACGCAGTATTCGAGGCCGTGTTGCGTTGCTATGTAGCGGAGGATGGACTTGTAGATGGCACGTGCCAAGGTGAACTTGAAGTTGGGGTCGTGGCCGAAGCGCATGTCTGGAAAGTTCTGGTGCGACAGTGTTTCAAGTATTACGCTCGGCACTCCAGGCAGACGCGTTTCGGAATAATTGCGGTCGAGTGTACCACGGCTGTTCCATACGCCGTATTTTATTCGCAGGTCTGTCGTCACGCCGTTGAGCAGAGTGTTGGCGAGATTTCGTGATGCAAGGCGTGATATGCCCGCATCAAGCGTAGGGCTGCCCGCTCCTGTTGTGCAAATGGCTAGCGTTCCAACAGTATTCTTCAAGTCTGGAGAGTAGCCGGCATCACTGTGTATTGCGAGCGATAGCTCTATCGGAACGCGCAGACCATCGCTGTTTGGCATGTAGCATGAGCCGCCCGCAAGATGGTTTACAGTGCGTCCACGTGTGTTGATATCGTCAGCGTAGTCATCGTTGCCGCCTTTTTGCCCGTAGACGAAGCGTGGCATCCCTGCCCATTGCGCATAGTAGCGCGCTCCTTCCATGGCTCGCGGCATACCGCTGGCAGACCCACCGCGCTCGATGTTCCCCATACCGCCCCCAAAACGCACGGCATCGGCGGTGACTACGCCTTTTCGTCCGCTCTGATTTGTGAGTACCACGCGGTTGGCTTCACTGCACCCCTTGCCAAAATTGAATGTGCCGAGATATACCCACGTACCGTCCCCCATACGTTGGTTGACGCGGAACTCGGTTGGCACACCCTTATGCCATACGGTGTAGCAAGCGTCATCGACACTTTTGTCGAGCGTTTGATAGCTCACGTAGACTGCGTATTCGCCATCTTCAGGGATGTTGGGCTGGTATGACACGAGGCTATATCGTTTTTTACTCTTTGTTGCCTTGACCACACGCGCCGTACCAGCCACAAAGGGGTTCTCTCCATCAGAGTAGTTGCCTGCGTGCATGGCGAATCCAGGGTGAGGGGCACTTTCCCACTTGTTGCCCACACCCACTTCGAGGTAGAGCGAGTGTTGGCTTTGCACATCGTTGTCAACTATAACCTCGTGTCTTTGAAAGTCGCGCTCGCGTGGCGTAAATACTGTTGCCCCTGCGTTTTCAAGCATGGGTATCAGGTAGGGCACGACTATGGATGGAGTGAACAGGTCTTCGCACGTGCCGAAGAGCCTTGGCCTCTGCCATCGCCACTCACCACGCTTCACGTCGTAGTACCGTCCATGACTTGCCCACAAAGCAATGTGGCGGCCTTGCAGACCGAGAGTTGTGGAGACAGGCAGAGAGGCATTACTGACCCACTGATTGCCCTTGTAATCAATGTTGCCCCAGTATCGCACACCCGTACCTTGGCCAAGAGCTGCGGGTACGAGGCTCTCTACGGGCACACCACCCGTGGTAACTGTTATGGCATGGCCGCGAAAAGGCTTTGGCAAGGCGCGACGTATTCCTTTATATAGGTCGGAAACCTTATCAGGCGTCATTTCAACGGAAGCGAGTGCGTCGTCGGTCTTGACGGTGAGGCGTTTGGCATTGTTGTCGAGGTCGTAACCAAGCATCCTAACCACCACGTCCCATTTTTGCTTTTTGGGCTTGTATTTGTAGAAAAATTCGAGAAGTTTGTCCTCCATCTTTGCCTCATCAGCGGCCGATTGCGGCCAGCCCTCGATGGCAACTGAGAGCAGGAGGAGCGTGAGTAAGCGTCGCGCTGTCATCATTGCTCAAATGTCACCTATAGTGAAATTCTCGGGGTTGCGTCCCTTGAAGTCCTTGTAGTATAGCTTGATTTGGTGCATCTGTCCCTCCACGTCGCCATTAGGGACGACGGTCTGTGTGCAGGAGATGATGCGCTTCTGATAGTCAATGCCATAGAGCAGGATTGGAAGTCCAGCCTTTAGGGCTATGAAATAGAATCCTCCTCGCCAATCGGGATTGGCAGAGCGTGTGCCCTCTGGCGTTACGCACAACTGGAAATGGCCTACCTTGGCTGCGGCATCTGCCAACCGATCGGTCATGCTCGTGTGTCTGTCGCGCCATACGGGGATGCCTCCCAGCCTGCGGAAAACAACGCCCAAAGGCCAGAAAAACCACTCTTTCTTCATAAGAAACTGGCTTCTGATGCCTTCGGCACGTGAATAGAGCAGGCCTACAATGAAATCCCAGTTGCTCGTGTGCGGAGCCATGCAGATGATGCACTTGCCGGGAAGAGGTTCGGTGACATCTGTCCGCCATCCCATCAGGCCGTACAGTGTCCAGCGGCATAGCTTCCTGAACATCGCGGGGAAGGCTTGTCAGTCGGTGAAATTGATTTGATCCACAATCGCGGCGGCCTCTTTTTTGAATTTGTCCGTCAGGTCGCGGAAATACTCTTTCTGCGTCATCCCCGGCTGCGGATGGCTTATCCTATCTATATAGTGCCTTTCGAGGCGTACTATTGCGTGGAGCATGGCCTCTGTTTCTTCCTCGTTGCGTTGCGTCGCATACAACGAAGAGGCCACGCATTCGGCAAAGAGTTGCGAACACACCTGCCTGATGTTTTGTTTCAAAGTCCTTTTGCTTGCCATTGCTTTCTGATGTTTTGTCAAAGGTAATCATTTTCTACCAACAACGATGTGGTTTGCGTGAAAAAATCATTAAAAAGGCATCTGTGAAAGCCAACATAGCCGTTTTTTTTGCGATTAATACTTATTTTTGTAGGCATAAACAAGGGACGAAACAATCAATCATGTTTTAAAAGATGTAATCATGGAGAAGAGTGCTTTGCAAATTGCAAGGGCTGCGTACCAGCCGAAACTCCCCAAAGCTTTGCAGGGAACTGTGAAAGTGAAAGAAGGCGCACCCACGCAGAGCGTGGACAACCAGGAAGAAATCAAGAAATTGTTCCCCAACACATACGGAATGCCCAACGTGGAGTTCGTGGAGAGCGACGAACCTATGGGCACGAAGATGAATGTCGGCGTAATTCTTAGCGGCGGACAGGCTCCTGGCGGCCACAATGTCATAACTGGATTGTTTGACCAGCTAAAGAAGCTCAACCCCAACAACCGACTTTACGGGTTCATTCTTGGCCCGGGCGGTCTCGTAGACCATAATTATATGGAACTGACGAGCGAGATTATCGATAAATACCGCAACACGGGCGGCTTCGACATGATTGGCTCTGGGCGTACCAAGCTCGAAAAGGTGGAACAGTTTGAAAAGGGATTGGAAATCTTGAAGCAACTGGACATCAAAGCCCTTGTCATCATCGGTGGCGACGACTCGAACACCAACGCCTGCGTATTGGCGGAGTATTATGCTGCCAAGAAGTGCGGCGTGCAGGTGATAGGCTGCCCCAAGACCATAGATGGCGACCTGAAGAACGAACAAATAGAGATCTCGTTCGGCTTCGACACCGCCACTAAGACCTATTCGGAGCTTATTGGCAACATTGAGCGCGACTGCAATTCGGCGCGCAAGTATTGGCATTTCATCAAGGTGATGGGGCGCAGTGCAAGCCACATCGCACTGGAATGCGCACTTCAGTGCCAGCCTAATGTGTGCCTCGTGTCGGAGGAAGTGGAGAAGAAAGACATGACGCTCAACCAAATCGTGGAGCAACTCTGCGAAGCCATCGCCTATCGCGCGGAGCGCGGCGACAATTTCGGTACGGTGATTGTGCCTGAAGGACTGATTGAGTTCATTCCTGCCATCGGTCGCCTCATAGAGGAACTCAACGACCTACTGGCCAAGCACGGCGAGGAATACAAGGATCTCGACGAACAGGAGCAACGCGAGTACATAATATCTCACCTGAGCAAAGAGAATGCTGCCACATTCGAGACGCTGCCAGCAGGCGTGGCACGCCAACTCTCGCTCGAACGTGACCCGCACGGAAATGTGCAAGTGTCGCTCATCGAGACCGAGAAACTGCTCTCTGACATGTGTGCCGCTAAGCTCGCCGCATGGAAAGCCGAGGGCAAGTTTGTGGGCAAGTTCGCTGCGCAACACCATTTCTTCGGATATGAGGGACGTTGTGCTACTCCGTCAAACTTCGATGCCGACTACTGCTATGCCCTTGGCACGAGTGCCGCGCAGCTCATTGCCTGTGGCAAGACCGGCTATATGGCAATAGTGAAAAACACTACCGCACCCGCATCCGAGTGGATTGCCGGCGGAGTACCCATCACAATGATGATGAACATGGAACGCCGTAACGGCGAGATGAAGCCCGTGATACGCAAGGCTTTGGTCGACCTCGACGGCAAACCGTTCAAGACATTTGCAGCCAACCGCGATCGTTGGGCAAAGGAAACGTGTTACGTATTCCCTGGCCCAATACAATATTGGGGACCGAGCGAGGTTTGCGACCAACCCACAATGACGCTGGTTCTGGAGCGGGGCAAATGACCGTTCCTTAGCGAGGCAACATACAAGCGTAGAAGACCTTGGTGGGCATTTGCATACATTGCAGCCCCTAAGGCCTTCTTCATAATATTCGCATCTTTCAGAAAAAATGTCAGAGCCATCCGACCGCAAGCCACGAAAAAGCTCGATGCCCACACGACGTAAGCCGAAAGCAAGTTCAAAGGGCACCAGTCGGAAATCGAAGGCTGGTCGCGCCACACGCAGCCACAGTTTTCGTCTCCTGCCCCATTGGCCTCATTGGGCGTGGTGGCTGGGCGGCCTGCTGGTTGTGGCGGCCTACGTGTGGTCGTTCTACTATTTCTTTGTCAGCCCGTTTGGCTTCCGCTGGAGGGCAATATATGGCGATGCCGACTATCCCGACGGCTACGAGATCCACGGAATCGATGTGAGCCACCATCAGGGAGAGATAGACTGGCAACAGCTCCGAAACAGCGGGATGATAGACAAGTACCCCGTGCGCTTCGTGATGATAAAGGCAACTGAGGGGGCGACCAACATCGATGAACGCTTCCACGAAAACTTCCGACAAGCACGGGAAAACGGCTTTATACGCGGAGCTTACCATTTCTGGAGCAACAAGTCTACGGCGCAGGCACAGGCAGAGCATTTCTTCAATTGCGTGCAGCTGGAGGATGGAGACCTGCCGCCTGTGCTCGATGTGGAACGCAAGCCCACTGCACAGACGGACGAAGAGTTTAGGGAGAACGTGCTGGCATGGCTGCGCCTCGTGGAGGAGCACTACGGCGTGAAGCCAATCATCTACACATACTATAAGTTCAAGACGGCCTACCTAAGTGATTCCGTCTTCAACGACTATCCATACTGGATTGCACACTACTATGTGGATAGCGTGCAGTATCAAGGCAAATGGAAATTCTGGCAGCATACCGACTGCGGACGACTGCCTGGCATCAAGGGGAATGTGGATTTCAACATCTACAATGGCAGCTACTACGACCTGCAAATGCTGACCATCGGCAACCAGTGACCGCCACTCGCTATTTTTCCATCGGCAAACGGCCAAGCACTTGCCCTTTCCCTGAAAAAGCGTAACTTTGCGCCATGCTTAAACGTATAAGAAATCTTTTCGTGGCGAAAACCCCAAAGGCATACCTTTTCGCCGCCGCAGGCTGCCTGTTGCTGGCTGTGGGCCTGCTCTTTTTCTACTTGTTCACTCCGTTCTCGGCCAGCGATTCCGTGCAATATGTATGCGTCGATTCCGACGACACGCAAGACTCCGTGCTCGCCAAGCTCCACCCCATAGGCCGCAACCGTTCCATTGTAGGCATGGCCACAATGATGCGCCACGGTGGCTACGGCAGTCATATACGCACGGGGCGCTATGCCATAGCCCCGGGCGAGACCACTTTTGCCGTGTTCCGTCGCCTCAGGGGCGGCACGCAAACGCCCCTGAACCTCACCGTCCCAGAGGCACGCACCATGGAGAGCCTTGCCGCACAGCTATCCCGCAAGCTGATGCTCGACAGCGCGACCATTGCCACAGCCTTGCGCGATTCTGCTTTCTGTGCCCGCTGGGACTACGACACAGCCACTGTGGCGGCTCTGTTTGTGCCAAACACTTATGAAGTCTACTGGGACATCAGCCTTGAGCAGTTCATGGAGCGCATGGCCAAAGAACACGACGCATTTTGGCGCGGTGAGCGAAGCGCAAAGGCCGCAGCAATGAACATGACACCCGCCGAAGTGGCCACACTGGCAAGTATCGTTGATGAGGAGACTGCCTCAACCGCAGAGAAGCCCATGGTGGCAGGAATGTATGTCAATCGGTTGCGCATTGGTATGCCTTTGCAAGCCGATCCCACAGTCAAATTCGCCCTGCACGACTTTGCACTGCGCCGCATACGCCACAAGCACCTTTCCGTGGACAGCCCATACAACACATACGCCAACCCCGGACTGCCGCCTGGGCCAATCAAAATAGCTTCCATTGCAGGAATTGATGCCGTACTCAACCACACCGAACACGATTATCTCTATATGTGTGCCAAGGACGATTTCTCTGGCACGCACACCTTTGCACGCACTTATCGCGAGCATCTCGATAACGCTGCACGCTATGCCAAGGCTCTCAACAGCCGTGGCATCAAATAAACCCAAATCGATCATTAGGTCGTTATTGCGTTGGTGAGAGCCTTTCGTTAAACTCTTCGCCTGCTTCCGCGTTCCTGCCCGCATCTTGTCTTCCGTCTCGTCTCGGCGTAGCCCGCTACGCTTTCGGCGAGGCCGGAAGTCAATCTGCATGGCATGACCACAGAATCAGTCTGAAGCCTAACGAGCGATTTGGGATAGACGACGGCGTGTCACGCAGGGACACACGAAAATGCGGTTCAATAGAAATTTAGTGGGGATAAATTTGTAAGATTAGATAGTCTTTCTTT
>CAZURD010000054.1:0-9160 GCA_964623445.1 uncultured Prevotella sp.
ATGAAATGGCGTGCCCGCCTGTTCGTGGGACTGAAGGTGTTTTGAGGAAACGGGGGACTTTCTCCTTTGGCGTTGAGTAAGCGATGCGCAGAAATCGATGCGCATCGCACTTGGGAATGGAATGGCAATCATGCTTTGCGCGGCTTCATCCTGTGCAAAATGACGAGTGCCGCGGTCAAGATGGAAGTGTGCAACCTTGCTCTTCCGACTTGACCGCGGCGCTCGTTGCAATGCAACGTATGTCTTATTGCAATGCAATAGATGCCTTATTGGGACGCAATTAATGCCTTATTGCAGGCCAATTAATGCCTTATTGGCCTGCAATAAGGCATCTATTGTAAATCGTTGCGTATCTGTACGTTATGTGGGGCGAAATCGTTTGTCTTGGATGAGCAGGCTTTCCCCTGCTCATGTTCCCGCTCCTTGTTTATGTGTCTGTTCCCGCTGAATGCTCCATCTCCTTTTGCACGGAATGATTCCGCACTGCGTATGGCATTGGGCGGAAGCCCTATCTCCTTTTCCTTGATTCCCGGAGATAGGCCCGTTGGCCATAGATGGCCACCACGACGAAGCATATCAGCGGAATGACGAACGATATGTTCGTGGGCGGCAGCGTGCCGATGGCGATGCCGGAGTCGATTATCGCGGCTTGGATTGGCGGGAAAACGGAGCCGCCGAGTATGGACATGATGAGTCCTGCGCCGCCGATCTTCACGTTGTCGCCAAGTCCACGGAGGGCGATGCCGTAGATGGTGGGGAACATCAGCGACATGCAGCCGCTCACGGCCACGAGGCAATACAGCCCACGGCGGTCGGTGAAGAATATCACTCCGAGCACGGCCACGACGGCCACGACGGCGAGCACAGACAGCAGGCGACCCGGACTGACGAAGCGCAAGAACCACGTGCAGACGAAGCGGCTGCACGTGAAGAGCACCAGGGCGGCGATGTTGAACTTCTGCGAGAGAATCTCGGCGGCGCGTTCCTCCATGCCCTCGCCCATGAGCACGTGCGTTCCGTATTGTATAATGAACGTCCAGCACATCACTTGCGCCCCGATGTAGAAGAACTGCGCAATCACTCCCTCGCGGTAGTTGCGCACGCGCACAAGCTCGCCGAGCGACTGCCGCAGGCTCTTGCCCGTGTGGGCGTCGCCTGCCTTTGGCATCTTCGTCAGGCGGATGGCCACGAGCAGGGCGAGCACCACAAGCCCGATGTAGAGGTAGGGCTGTATGAGCACACTGAGGTCGTGGGCTTTCAGCGCGTCAAACTCGGCCTCGGGCAGCCGCAGCCGCTCCTCGCTCGGCATGGGGTTCATGCGCGCCTGGACGAAGGCCATGGCAACATACATCCCCGAGAGTGCGCCGATGGGGTTGAAAGCCTGCGCGAGGTTGAGCCGTCGGGTGGCGGTCTCCTCGCTGCCCATGCAGTAGATGTAGGGGTTGCAGCTCGTTTCGAGGAATGACAGGCCGCACGTCATCACGAAATACGCCAGCAGGAACGGTGCATAAAGCCCCGTGGCCTGCGCTGGCAAGAAGAGCAACGCGCCGGCGGCGTAGAGCGACAGTCCCACAAGCACGCCCGACTTGAACGTGTATCGCCTTATGAACAAGGCTGCGGGGAAGGCCATCACGAAGTAGCCGAGGTAGAACGCCACTTGCACGAGTGCGCCCTCGGTGACGCTCATGCGGAATATCTTTGAGAAAGCTTTCACCATTGGGCTTGTCACGTCGTTGGCGAAGCCCCACAGGGCGAAGCAGGCCGTGATGCAGCAGAACGGCAGCAGGAAACTCACGCCGTCCTTTGATAAGAGTCCGTCGCGGCGTTTTGGCGGTGTTTGCGTGTTTGTTTTGGGCATTGTTCGGTGGGTGTTGTCTTGCGTCGGCGGCTTGGCGATGCCTGCGCGGCGCGGTCATTTGCTTGTGGCTTCGCGCAGGGCGGCCTCTATTTCGGCGGCCTCGAAGCGTCCTTCCTTGAAGAGCATGAGGCTCACGAGCCGTTCGCCGCCGTCCACGGTGGCCGTGGCATCGATGGTTTCGGCGAAGCGCGTCTCCGGGTGCAGTCCCTCGGTGCGCACGTATTCGACGTTGCTCCAGCCCTCAACGGGCACGAATGCGAGCGAGTGCGAGCCATTATATATGGTGTATGCCTTGGCCGTGCCGTCGCCAAGGGGCATGGTGGAGCGCGCAATTGGCGTGTCGCGTTCGGGCAGGGCGTAGTGCCCGAGCCGCAGGTTGGTGGCTTTCGGGCTTGATGTCACGGTGTCGGTGCGCAGCGTCCCGAGCCTCACGGGCGTGTCGGCCAGTGCCATTGTGAAGCTGCTGTCGCTTTGCAGCCACACGGTGCGGTGGAGAGTGCCGTCGGCGAAGCCCGTTGTCGTGTAGCGGCGCAGCGGCTCCCATTCGCCCTTGGCGTTGTTCACGACGTAGTTCATGGCCACTTCGCCGTTGCGTCCGTCGGCCATCCACGGGAAAAGCGTGTTGTATGCCAGTCTGTTGTATTGCTCGGAGCCACGGAATTTCTCCGCCCCGCGCCTCTCGGTGTCGTAGTTGCAGAATGCGCGGGTCTCCGATGCGCCGCCGTTGGCGTAGTTGGTGACGAGCATCGCCGGTCCCGGCAGCCACAGGTTGCTCACCTCGCCGTCGTCCATGCCGCCCCAGAAGCCCTCCGTTTCCACCGCGCTCCAGTAGGGGTGGCTCTCGGGAAGAATCAGCGGGAGGAACGCCTTGGCGCACCAATACACGCTGCCACGGCAGCTGTAGCCCTGCAACACGGGGTCGAAGAGTCCGTAGAAGCCCGGCGTGGGCACTCCGTCGGAGTAGAGGAAGTCGGGGTTCTGGAGGAATTGCAGCAGGCATCCCGACGCAATGCGGCGCATCCAGCCCATGTCCACGCTCTCGGCATCGCCCCATGCCAGCGGGGCTGCGGCGGCAAAGCGATATATGTTGCTGCGCCCCCACATGAGCATTTGGCCGTCGCGGCCGAACATTCGCGGGAAACTGCGGTACATTTCTTGGAAGTTGCGCTCAAATTCGGCGGCGAGCTGCGGGTAGTGTTCGCGCCCGAAAAACATTGCCCACAGCTTGCCGTAGAGCTGGTAGGCCCACATGGAATAGTAGTCGTAGTTGGGGTGGTCGAGATACCAGCCGTCGCCACGGTAGTCGGCAAGGAGCTGTCTGACGTACTTGGCGAGCAGCGAGTCGTTCACCTCATAGCCCTTGGACTTGAAGAACGACATCGGGAAGACGTTGAAGAAACGCCAGTTCTGCTGTATCGTCGGGCCGTCTGCATAGCTTTCAATCATGGAGTAGAGCGAGTCCTTGGTGGCCTGCGGCAGCGGATTCCACAGCACGTCGCCGCAGATGAAGAGCGAAATGCCGAGCGCGCCAAACTCAACGAGGTCTTGGCAGGGGCCGCGCCGCCCTCGGTGCTCCACGTATTGCGGGCTGTCGGGGTCGACGAGCAGTGCCATTTGGCGGCGGTAGTAGTCGGCGAGGCGAATGCCGTTTATGGTCAGCGTGGAGTCTTCGCGCAGCAGCGGCGAGGCGAGGAATAGCGTCCGGCACATCCCTTCAAGCGTTGCGCCGCGCAAACGGGTGCTGTCCTTGGGGTAGCAGACGTTGCCGAGCCGCTCGAAATACATCGGGTCGTCGAGCGAACTGATGTGGGCGAACGCGCCTTCGAGCAGGTAGCGGTCGGCCTCAATCCAATGTTGGCGTGTCATGCCGGTGTAGGGGCTTCGCTCACGGTCGGGGTTTTCCACCTCGAACACCTTGCCCCGCACCGTGGAGGCAATGGCTATGGAGGCCGCAGCGAGCAGGGCAGTCTTCAGAAAAGTTGTTCTCATTGTCGGTAGTCTTGGCTGTATTTGCGGGCGTTGCGTGGCGCATTGTCACTCGCACGCCCCGCCCCGGAGGTTGGTTTGACGCTGGCAAATATAGCGTAAAAAATCGAGACACGTGCCATTCAGGCATGATATGATAGCAGGAAAACATGCCGATGGGGCATCATTTCTCATCCGTTTCGGGCAACTTTGCGGCGTTCCGGGGACGGAAAGTTTTCCGGAGAAATATTCTTTTATGTCATGCAAAGTGTCTATTTTTGCCGAGCCAAACAGAAAGGAAGCAATGGAAACTGTCAGAACATACTCCTACGAGGAGGCCTATGCGGCCACCCTCGACTACTTTGACGGCGATGAGCTTGCTGCCCGGGTGTGGGTCAACAAGTACGCCATGAAGGACAGCTTCGGCAATCTCTACGAGAAATCGCCCAGCGACATGCACCGCCGCATCGCCGGCGAGATAGCGCGCATAGAGCGCAAGTATCCCAACCCGATGACGGAGCAGGAGATTTTCGACCTGCTCGACCATTTCCGCTACATCATTCCGGCGGGAAGCCCGATGACGGGCATAGGCAACAACCATCAGGTGGCATCGTTGAGCAATTGCTTCGTGATAGGTCTCGACGGCGATGCCGACTCCTATGGGGCAATCATGCGCATCGACGAGGAGCAGGTGCAGTTGATGAAGAGACGCGGCGGAGTGGGCCACGACATGTCGCACATACGCCCGAAAGGCTCGCCTGTGAACAATTCCGCCCTCACGTCCACCGGCCTTGTGCCTTTCATGGAGCGTTACAGCAACTCCACCCGCGAGGTGGCGCAGGACGGACGGCGCGGCGCACTGATGCTGACCGTGAGCATAAAGCACCCCGACAGCGAGGCTTTCATCGACGCAAAGATGGTGGAAGGCAAGGTGACGGGAGCCAACGTGTCGGTGAAAATCGACGACGAGTTCATGCGGGCAGCCGCCGAGGGGAGACCCTACGTGCAGCAGTTCCCCATCGATGCGGAGCAGCCTATGGTGCGCAAGGAGATAGATGCCGCCCAGCTCTGGGGGAAAATCGTGCATAACGCATGGCAGAGTGCGGAGCCGGGGGTGCTCTTCTGGGACACCATCCTGCGCGAGAGCCTGCCCGACTGCTACGCCGACTTGGGCTTCCACACCGTCAGCACCAACCCGTGCGGGGAGATTCCGCTCTGCCCCTACGACTCGTGCAGGCTGCTGTCGGTCAATCTTTACTCCTACGTCATAGACCCGTTCACGCCCAACGCACGCTTCGACTACGACCTCTTCCGCCGCCATGTCAGGGCGGCACAGCGCATAATGGACGACATCGTGGACCTCGAGCTGGAGAAAATCGACCTGATCATGGAGAAGATCGACGCTGACCCGCAGACCGCCGAGGTGAAGGGCGCGGAGCGTCACCTGTGGGAGAAGATCAAGGTGCGCAGCGGACAAGGCCGCCGCACGGGCGTGGGCATCACGGCGGAGGGCGACATGCTCGCCGCAATGGGACTGCGCTACGGCTCCGACGAGGCCACCGAATTCTCCGTTGGCGTACACCGCACGCTTGCACTCTCTGCCTACGGGGCATCTGTCGAGATGGCGCGCGAGCGCGGGGCGTTTGCCGTTTACGATGCGAAGCGCGAGGAGAACAATCCCTTTGTGGCACGCTTGCGCGAGGCAGACCCGCAACTTTACGAGGACATGGCCAAGTATGGCCGCCGCAACATCGCCTGCCTCACCATCGCTCCGACGGGCACCACGAGCATAATGACGCAGACCACGAGCGGCATCGAACCCGTGTTCATGCCCGTCTACAAGCGCCGGCGCAAGGTGAACCCCAGCGATGGGCTGGCCCATGTCGATTTCGTCGATGAGGTGGGCGACTCGTTCGAGGAGTATATCGTATATCACAGGAAGTTCCTCAAGTGGATGGAGGTGAACGGATATGACACCGGCCGCCGCTACACGCAGCAGGAAATAGACGACCTCGTGGCGCGCTCGCCATACTATAAGGCCACGGCCAACGATGTGGACTGGGTGATGAAGGTGCGTATGCAGGGCGCGATTCAGAAGTGGGTGGATCACTCCATCAGCGTGACAATCAACCTTCCGGCCGATGTCGACGAGGCTCTCGTCAACCGTCTCTACATGGAGGCATGGCGTTCGGGCTGCAAGGGCTGCACAATATATCGCGAGGGAAGCCGCACGGGCGTGATGCTTGCGGTGTCGAAGAAAGACAAGAAGGGCGATGCCACGCTCATGCAGCCGGCTTCCGCGCCGTGCAAGCACCCCGAAGTGACCGAGGTGAGGCCACGGGTGCTGGAGTGTGACGTTGTGAGATTCCAGAACAACAAGGAGAAATGGGTGGCTTTCGTGGGACTGCTCAACGGCTATCCCTACGAGATATTCACCGGATTGCAGGACGACGACGAAGGCATCGTGCTGCCGAAGACCGTCACCAAGGGCAAGATTATCAAGCAAATCGACGAGACGGGGAAACGCCGTTACGACTTCCAGTTTGAGAACAAGCGAGGCTATAAGACCACGGTGGAGGGGCTTAGCGAGAAGTTCAACCCCGAATACTGGAACTACGCGAAGCTCATAAGCGGCGTGTTGCGCTACCGTATGCCCATAGAGCACGTCATACGCCTCGTCAGTTCGCTCCAGCTAAAGGACGAGAGCATCAACACGTGGAAGAACGGCGTGGAGCGCGCCCTAAAGAAATATGTCACCGACGGCACAGAGGCCAAAGGCCAGAAGTGCCCTGTCTGCGGCCAGGAAACACTCGTCTACCAGGAGGGTTGCCTCATCTGCAAGAACTGCGGCGCAAGCCGTTGCGGATAGACGGGCAAACGTTGCGCCGCCCCTCTGCTCCCTGACGCAAGGGCAGGAGAGGGGCGGCGTTGCATTTTCGCTTTTTCCCAATGAAACTTTCCGATAGTTATGTCTTTCTCAACCAAGCCCGCTTTCATGCCCGTCACGGCGTGATTGCGCAGGAGAACGTCGTCGGCGGCGAGTTCATCGTCAGCATCAGGGCGCGCGTCGATGTCACCCACGCCGCCGAGACCGACGAGGTGGGCGACACGGTGAGCTACGCAGAACTCTACGAGGTGGCCCGCCGCGAGATGCAGAAGCCCTCGCGGCTGCTCGAACACGTGGCGGGACGCATTGCCAAGGCCGTGCTCGACGGCTTCCCTGCGGTGGCCTCGGTGGAGGTGAGGCTCACCAAGGAGAACCCGCCGATGGGCGCATGTTGCCTCGGCTGCGGCGTGGAGCTGCACGCCGAGCGCGACTGACAGGGCGCATTTGCCTGCTGCCCAATAGCTTGCAAGGGTCTCCTTGCCCTCTTTCCCGCCCTTTATTGCAACATAAAAAGGCCGCGCATCAGCACGATGCGCGGCCTTTTTGCATTCTTTTCCAAGCCCGTTGAGGGGCTGGTGTGGCTTAGAGGTTGGGGTTCACCTTGCTCCACTCTGAGATGGGGGGCACGATGTTGAGCGTGACAAGCTCGTCGCGCATCTTGCAGAGATGCTCATAGCTGGCGTCGAGCTTGGCGTTCTCCTCGTCCGTTCCCTGCGGCACTTCGTAGTGTGCGCCTGTGGTGTCGAGCGTGGTGGCCATTGCCATCATTATGTGGTCATACTTGTCGTTGTGTACGTAAGTGCCCACGGGATACTTGAACGGCTCTCCGCCCATCACCGAGCGAATCATTTCCACCGACAGGTAGGCCGGGCTTTGGAACGACGAACGTCCGCGCAGCTCTATTATCTTGGCACCGCCCTGCGTCACGTCCTTCTTCATCTGCTCCCACTCCTCGGCCGGGAACTCTGCCGTGCCGATGATGTCGGTGAGCTTGCGGCCGTCGATTGTCACGTGAGAGCCGAACACAGCCATCTGCTCGCCGTGTCCGCCGTAGGTGGCGCAGCCTTTCACCTCGCTCTGCATCACGCCGAACTTTTTGGCCAGTGCGCTTTGCAGGCGCGTGGAGTCGAGTGCGGCGAGCGTCGTCACCTGTGAGGGTTTCAGTCCGGAGTAGAGCAGCGTGACAAGACCCGTGAGGTCGGCGGGGTTGAAGATGATTACAACGTGCTTCACGTCGGGGCAGTATTGCTTGATGTTCTTGCCCAGGCCCTCGGCTATTTCGCAGTTGCCCTTGAGCAAGTCCTCGCGGGTCATGCCGGCCTTGCGTGGTGCGCCGCCCGACGATATGATGTATTTTGCGTTTGTGAATGCTTCAGCCGCATCGGTGGTGGCAGTGATTTTCACGTCGCCGAAGCCGCTCTGGCGCATCTCCTCGGCCACGCCCTCGGGCGAGAACACGTCGTAGAGGCAGATGTCGTTAGTCAGGCCCATGGTGAGGGCGGTCTGAACCATGTTAGAACCAATCATTCCGGCTGCGCCGACGATTGTCAGTTTTTCGTTTGTCAGAAATGCCATAATCTTTTGATATTTATAATATGGTTGAATGTTCCCTATTATTTTTGCCTTGTTGTTATGCTTGATTGTGCGCCAATGCGCCGTCGTTGCCGTCCTGCGGACGTGCCCGCCCCGTTCGGCAGCGGCAAAGTTACCTAAAAAAAGCGGGCATCGGTTGTTTATGCAGTCTATATTTTGTTATTTAATCTGAAATGCCCCGGCTTTGCAAACTCCACTTGTCAACTGCCGCTCCCGTTGCTCGTGTCGTATGGAAAGGTTTAAAGCATCTGACTTACCGAATGCCCGCCCTTTGTGAACATGCGCAGTCAGCCATACTTGCAAATATGCAGCTAAAAATGGCCGCACGGCCGCCGTTTTCCAATGTGTGCCGTATTGCAGGCCGAAACGGCATTAATTGCCGTGCAAAACCATAGCTTTTGCAATCTGTTGAATGCCAAACCGCGAGATATAACGGCATCTATGACGTTTTACGTCATTTCCACTTGCCCCGACAGAGTGTCGCCATTGCGAACTATCCGATTGCTGGCAAGGTCCTCGTTGTCAAATATTGGATTGAGAGTCAGTGCTAACGGCTTTTTCAAGGACATAGACGTTATAGTTGAGCGTGCAGGTGGTATCACTGTAATTATAGCCTCCGTCCACCTTTATGGCTAACGTCAGCCTATGTCTGCCCACACTCTTGTCCTGTATAAAGTAGCGTAAAGAAAACGGAGAAGTCGACGATGAGGAAATTAGTTCTTTGTCAAAATAATAATCAACGCTCCTGATGGACACGCCCTCAGAGCTGTTGGCAGTGTCTATCGCCACTCCATCTAAAGCGAGGTATTCCCCATTGCCCACATAATTCACAAAGTTGTCGAGGGTGAATTTCACAT